>CAWUKF010000067.1:0-10516 GCA_963922745.1 uncultured Sphingomonadales bacterium | reverse complement strand
AGATCGGGCATGGTCCGCTGCACCGCCTTGAGGATCGCATAATCGCCGCAACCCGGGCACCAGCGCACTTCCTGATCGGTTTCCCAGTCTTTCAGCGTCGTCGTGATTTTGGTCATCTCGTTCATGACAGATTCTCCTCGATCGCCGCCACAATCTCGGCGATGGTAAAGGGCTGGCCGGAAACCTTGTTCACCGGCTTGGCGTCAACCAGATACTGGTCGCGCAGGATCGTCTTCAACTGGCCCGTGTTCATTTCCGGCACGATGATCCGGTCGAAGCTCTTCAGCAATTCACCGAGATTTTTGGGCAGTGGCCAGATATTGCGGATATGGATATGCGCGACATCCTTGCCAGCCTTGCTGGCCCGCGCCACCGCCTGATGGATCGGCCCGAAGGTCGAACCCCATCCGACCACGGCCAGTTTGGCGCCCGCCTTGCCATAGGCGAGTTCCTGATCGGGCAGGCTGTCGGCAACACCGAGAATCTTGTCGCGCCGGATTTCGGTCATCGTCTGGTGGTTCGCCGGTCCATATTCGATATGGCCGGTATCGACACCCTTTTCGATCCCGCCGATCCGGTGCATTAGACCCGGTGTTCCCGGCTTGATCCAGGGCCGCTTCAGTTTTTCGTCGCGGCTGTAGGGCAGCAACGGACCTTCGGGCTTCTCGGTCATGAAACTGACCGGGAACCGCTCCAGCGTATCGACATCCGGGATTTTCCAGGGTTCGGCGGCATTGGCGATATAGCCATCGGTCAACAGCATCACCGGCGTCATATATTGCACGGCAATCCGCACGGCCTCGATCGCGCAGTAAAATGCGTCCTCGGGCGAGCGTGCGGCAATCACCGGCATCGGCGCATCGCCGTTGCGGCCATAGACCGCCTGATAGAGATCGGACTGCTCCGTCTTGGTCGGCAGGCCGGTCGAAGGACCGCCACGCTGCGAATTGACGATCACCAGCGGCAGTTCCGTCATGATCGCCAGCCCCAGGGCCTCGCCTTTCAGAGCAATCCCCGGACCGGAAGACGACGTAATGCCGAGACTGCCGGCATAGCTGGCGCCAATGGCAGCAGTAATCGCGGCAATCTCGTCCTCGGCCTGGAAAGTGGTAACGCCAAATTCCTTGAGCCGCGCCAGATGATGCAGGATCGCCGACGCGGGCGTGATCGGATAACCACCAAAGAACATCGGCAGGCCAGCCAACCGTGCGCCTGCGACCAAGCCCAGAGAGATGGACTCAGCGCCGGTTACGGTGCGGTAAGTCCCCGCTTCTGCTGGCGCTGCTGCCAGTTTGCGATGCTGCAAATGACCGGCGCCGAGGCCGTCCCCGGAAATTTCCGCAGTTTCGCCATAGGCATGCCCGGCGTTGAGCGCCGCGATATTCGCCTCCGCAATTTCGGGCATCTTGGCAAATTTGCTGTTCAGCCACTGCACGATCGGTTCACGGTCGCGTTCGAACATCCAAAGCGCCAGACCAAGCGTCCACATATTCTTGCAACGCAAGGCTTCCTTGTTGCCCAGCCCGAACGGCTTCACCGCATCCAACGTCAACTGCGAAATGTTGAGCTTGAGCAATTGCCATTTGGCGAGCGAGCCATCTTCCAGCGGATTGGTCTCATAATGGGCCTTGTCGAGATTGCGTTTCCCGAATTCCCCTTCGTCCGCGATCACCAGACCGCCTGGCCGAACCGCCTGAACGTTGGTCTTCAGCGCCGCCGGGTTCATCGCAATCAGCACATCGGGTTCATCGCCAGCGGTTTCGATCGCCCGCGACCCGAAATTGATCTGGAACGCGGACACGCCGAACAGCGTCCCCTGCGGTGCCCGGATTTCTGCCGGAAAATCGGGGAATGTGGCAAGATCATTGCCCGCCAGTGCCGTCGAGAGCGTGAACTGCCCGCCGGTCAGCTGCATCCCGTCGCCGCTATCGCCGGCAAAGCGCACAACGACATTTTCGGCGCCGTCGGGACTTGGGTTGTTCGGTTCTTCCTGCTTTAACGCGGTGGCCATGATTAATTTCCGTGCCTTTGTTATTGTGCGAGCCGCTCTAGAGCAGCAATGCAAGGCGTTTCAAACCACAAAATCTAATAGGGATAAAGCATTTGTTTGGGCCTTCTGTCCTGATTAGCGCTTGCCTACTGAACCTAGCCTGATCTAATCGACCGGTTGACCGGTTGGAGAAGAGAGATGACTGACGCCTACGTCCGCCCTGATGTGCAAATGATCCTGACCATGATGGAACAGTCGGATCAGCCGCTGATGTCAGACGTCGAACCCGCAGCCGCCCGCGAAATGTACAATGTCATGGCAGCCATGCTTGAGGCGGATGCCGTCGATCTCCCCCGCATCGAGAATCTGTCCTGCCCCGGCCCGTCCGGTGACATCGCGCTCCGCCTGTATGACAGTCAGGCGCAGCGAAACGCGGAAACGCCGGTAATCATTTTCTATCACGGTGGCGGCTTTGTCATCGGCGACCTCGACTCGCACCATAGTTTTTGCACCTATATCTCTCGCGAAATGGACCTTCCCGTCATCGCTGTCGACTACCGGCTGGCCCCGGAAGCGGCCTTCCCCGCCGCACCGCAGGACTGCCTGGCCGCAACGCGTTGGGTTGCCGACAATCAGGAAAAGCTGAAACTGAACATCAGCGGCCTGATACCCTGTGGGGACAGCGCCGGCGGCAACCTGACTCTCGTGGTCGGGCAGGTGCTGGCGACCGAACCGGCATCGGTTCCGCTCATCGCCCAGTTTCCTATCTACCCTGCCACCCGCATGGATGCAGAAGGCGGATCGATGGACGAATTCGCGGAAGGCTTCCTGCTCACCAGGGACAGCATGGAATATTTCAACCGTCACTATGCGGCAAAGGACGACAACATTCTGGTGTCGCCCTATCTTGGTGACCTGTCCCGCTCTCCGCCGACGGTGCTGGTTACCGCCGGCCTGGACCCCCTGCGCGATCAGGGACGCGAATATGCTGCTGACCTGATCCGGCACGGGGTAGACACATATTTCATGGAAATGCCCGGAAATGTGCACGGTTTTATCAATATCCGAAAGGCAGTCCCCTCGGCCGCGCAGGATGTAGACAAGATGATTGCGGCCTGGAAAACATTGCTCTCCAGCCTGTGACCGATTTCAGCACCCTTCCCTATCGCCCCTGCGCCGGAATCATGCTCGCCAACCGCGAAGGCAGGGTGTTTGTCGGCCAGCGGCTGGACGCGGCCGACAGCCTCTATCCTGACGCATGGCAAATGCCGCAGGGCGGCATCGACGAGGGAGAGGATCCCGAAACGGCTGCCTTGCGCGAACTGCAGGAAGAGACCGGCGTATTGGCCGATCACGTGCAGATCATCGGTCGAACCAAAGAGGAATATTTCTACGATCTCCCCGAGGAACTGCTCGGCAAGATTTGGAAAGGCAAGTATCGCGGCCAGCGACAAAGCTGGTTTCTCATGCGGTTTACGGGCGAAGATGATCATATCGACATCGAGACCGAACATCCCGAATTCAGCAAATGGAAATGGACCGAGCCCAAGGAGCTGCCCGATATCATCGTGCCCTTCAAACGAGACCTGTATCGGTCGGTTCTGGACGAGTTCCTGCCGCTAATCTAGTCACCCCCAATTTGAGATTTCCAATGAACAGAGTAGCCTTGACGACCGCAATTATCGGCGCCGCGAGCCTGTCCACCCCCGCCGCCGCAGCCCTTCCCGACCCGGTCAAGGCGATGATTGATGCCGCCATCGCTTCTGGCGAGAAGCAGGATGTGCTCGCAATCGTCAAGATCGCAAAAGCGACAAACCCCGATGACGCGGCCGAGATTGATGCCATGCTGGCGGATTACAACAACACGCAGGCCAAGAAGGCCGAGGCAGCTCTGCGCGAGAAGCAGGAGGCCGGCTTCTTCGAAAACTGGAAGGGGCAAGGCGAACTGGGTGGATTCCGCTCGACTGGAAACACCCGAAATCTGGGACTCTCCGGCGGGATCAAGCTGGTAAAGGATGCCGTCAAATGGCGCCTGAACTTTCAGGCCCGGGCCGACTATGAACGCAATCGCGGCAAGACCACCCGCGATCAGCTGACCGCGACCGTAGAGCCGAACTACAAGTTCAACAAAAAGCTCTACGCCTACGGACTTGCACAATTTGAACGAGACCGGTTCCAGGGGTTTTCGGCCCGCTACACCCTGTCCGGCGGACTGGGTTACGAGCTGGTCAGCACGAAGAATCTGCGGCTCGCTGTCAAGGCCGGGCCAGCCTTCCGCATTACCAATTTTGCCGGCGGAAACTCCGAAAGCAGCCTGGCCGGCCTTGTCGGACTGGATCTTGACTGGACGATTTCCGACCATCTCAAATTTTCCCAGGATGCCGGCGGAACCTGGGCCAGCGACGCGCAAGGATATACTTCGGCGGTAGCGATCATCGACAGCGACAACACTACTTTTCAGGCCACATCAGCGCTTGATGCCAAATTGATCGGCAGCCTTTCGGCGCGCCTGTCCTATACCATAGAACATGAAACAAATCCGCCCGTCGGCCGGATCAAGACTGACACGCTCAGCCGAGCCACATTGGTCTACGATTTTTAGCCCGATCGGCAGGACCGTTATCAGGGTGTTTCGCTAGCCGGTTCTTCATCGCCGATACGTGGCTTCGGCGTCACCGCTTCGGCAGACAATACCGGTTTCTGTTCGGCCAGCTTGATCGCCGACGCCAGCTGGTCATTTTGCGCACAGCGCGAGCGGCACAAGGTTTCAATCCGCGACAGGTTGACCTTCGCCTTTTCCAGCGCACCGCGTTGAATCAGCGCTTCTCCCTGCCCGGCCAGGGCGTCCAGATTGTTCGGGTCCACGATCAGTGCCTCGCGATACAGGCGGATTGCCTTGCCTGGCAGTTGCTGCACACGCGCAATCTGCGCCAGGGCAATGAACGCCGAGCTGTTACGCGGATCGACCGCCAGCGAAGTTTCATAAAGGTCCCCGGCAAGATTAAGCTCGCCGCGTTTCTGTGCCGCCTCGCCCATTTGCAGATATTCCACCGATCGCTGCTTGATCTCAATATCAGCAGACTGGCCAAAGCCGGCGCTGGATACGGTGGCAAACACTAAGGACAAGGCAATAACGGCCGGGGAAAAACGCATAATCAGCTCCAATAAACTTTCGCCACCATAGCCAGACTCAGCTGCACGCTGGCTTAACATGGTTTGCTATCACAATTTTTCGAGACTGGTAAAATAAAAGCCATCCGTTCCGTCATGATAGGGGGAAAGAAGAATGCCTTTACGATATTGTCGGCCAATCGGCAAATCAATCGATATTTCCTGCCAACCGGGGCAGCGCTCCAGAAATTTCTCGGTCTGCTCCCCGCCTTCCGCATCAAGCAGCGAACAGACCGCATAGACCAGACGCCCGCCAGATTTGACCAGCTCGCTGCCGAGGTCGATCAGCCTTTGCTGCAACTCTACCGTGTGCTCAAGGCGTTTGGGCGTCATCCGCCAGCGCAGCTCGGGGTTGCGCCGCCAGGTGCCGGTCCCACTGCATGGCGCATCGATCAATACCAGGTCGCAGCGGCCCTTCAGGTGCTGCAGCGACTCCATTTCCTTGCCCGGCGCGAGCAGGATAGTCTCTATATTCCGCGCACTGGCACGTCGCTTGCGCGGGTCTATCCGGCTCAGCCGACCCCGATCGGTGTCCGCCGCAATAATCTCGCTATCTGGCGACAGCATTGCGGCCAGGGCGAGCGTCTTCCCGCCGGCCCCGGCGCAGAGATCAAGGACCAGCTTCGGCTCGCCTGCGGCGCTCGCCATTGCGATTGCCTGACTCCCAAGATCCTGGATTTCGACAGCCCCTTCGCGATGCAGCGTCCGTTCCTCCAGCTGGGTCCCGGTCGGAAGCTCATACGCATGCGGCAAGGCCAGCGCGATCGCCTCTGGCCAGGCCGAGCGGACCTCCATGTCGGTTGAACGCTGCCCGTTCACCCGGATATGTAACGGTGCCCGGTCGAACAGCGCCTCCCGTTCGGACTCGTCGATCAGGCTGGCGAACCGGTCCATCAACCAATCCGGGATTTGCCCGCCGCTGGCGAACGGTTCTTCCGCTCCGATAGCGGCGGGACCGTAGTTGGAACCGCTGAAAAGCTCGCGCAATTCCGGCTGCTCGGCAATCAGTCCAAGCATCGCCTGCCGGCCGCTCTCCGGCCGGTCGCCCCAGCGCCGGATCGCAGTGTAGACCAGCTCGCGGATAGCGCGGCGGTCCCCAGACCCGGCATAGCGTCGTTCCTTGAAAAATTTCTTGGCAATATTGTCCGCGGACGCGCCATTGTCCCGCGCAGCGGCAATGATCCAGTCGAGCATCTCTATCGCCGCCTGCAGTCTAGCTGCCGGCGTCATTTGTCGATCTGGTCTGCGGCGTCGAAGCAATAATGCTCGATCCGGGTATCTGGTCCATATTTCACGAGAGCCTCTGCCTTCCGTTTCACTGCGCCCTTTTCGCACTCGGCGAAGGTCAAAAAGGCATCACTCTGCCAGAGAGGATGACCCTCAGCCTGTCCGAACGGCCAGACAAACATCAACAGGAATATATTGGCTTCAATCACGTGAGGCCTCCAGCGGCTCTATCGAGTCGGATAATTCGGTGCTTCCCGCGTGATCGCCACATCGTGAACGTGGCTTTCCTGCAATCCGGCGTTGGTGATCCGGATAAACTCGGCCCGTTCGCGCAGATCTTCCAGCGTCGCCGATCCGGTATAGCCCATGGCCGCTTTGACGCCACCGACCAGTTGGTGAATGACATCCCGGGCCGGTCCCTTGAACGGCACCTGCCCCTCGATCCCTTCCGGCACCAGCTTCATCTGGTCTGTAATGTCCTGCTGGAAATAGCGGTCCGCCGATCCGCGTGCCATTGCCCCAACCGACCCCATGCCGCGATAGCTCTTGTAGGCCCGTCCCTGATAGAGGAAGGTTTCACCCGGGGCTTCCTCGGTCCCGGCCAGCAGCGAACCGATCATCACTGCGGATGCACCGGCAGCGAGAGCCTTGGCGACATCGCCCGAGGTCCGCAGCCCGCCATCGGCAATAACCGGGATGCCCGATTTTTCCGCTTCTTCCGCACAGTCCATGATCGCGGTCAGCTGGGGTACACCGACTCCGGCGACAACGCGCGTCGTGCAGATCGAACCCGGTCCGATGCCCACCTTGATGCCGTCCGCACCCGCGTCGATCAGCGCCCGGGTCGCTGCAGCCGTTGCTACATTCCCTGCTATGACCTGCGCACCGTTCGACCGCTTCTTGACCTCTTCCACGGCCCGCGCCACCATGGCGCTATGACCGTGAGCGGTATCAATGACGATGAGGTCACATTCAGCATCAATTAGCGCCTGGGACCGTTCCAGCCCGCTTTCTCCCACGGTCGACGCAGCAGCGACGCGCAGCCGGCCGGAAGCATCCTTGGTGGCGTTCGGATAGGTAACCGCCTTCTCGATATCCTTGACCGTGATCAGGCCGACGCAATGATAATTGTCGTCCACGACGAGCAATTTCTCGATCCGCCGCTGGTGCAGCGTGCGCCGCGCCTCTTCCTGGCTGACGCCGGCCGGAACCGTGGCGAGATTGTCCTTCGTCATCAGCTCCGAAATCTTCTGTTCGGGATTTTCGGCAAAGCGCACGTCCCGGTTGGTCAAAATACCGACCAGCTTGCCCGATTTCTCGACGACGGGAATACCGGAGATGCGGTTCTGCACCATCGTCGCCTGCGCTTCCGCCAGCGTGGCGTCCGGTGCAATCGTGATCGGATTGACCACCATGCCCGATTCAAAGCGCTTGACCTGCCGTACGGCCGCGGTCTGCTGCTCGATGGTCAGATTGCGGTGCAGAACACCAATCCCGCCCATCTGGGCCATGACGATCGCCATATCCGACTCGGTTACCGTATCCATGGCAGACGACAGGATCGGGATATTCAGGCCGATAAGTTTGGAGATATTGGTCTTGGTATTGGCCTGGCTCGGCACGATCTCCGACGCAGCAGGCCGCAGCAGGACGTCGTCAAACGTCAGTCCCAATCGAATTTCTTGATGTTTGCTTGGCCTGCTCATGATCGCCACTTTCCGATATCGTGAATGTGATTCTGTGGCGGCCCATGTAATCAGTTATCGGTCCCGCCGCTAGGGGCTTTTCCCGGATAGCTTGCGGTAGAGGCAAAATAGTGGCCCAGCGCCACGTGGAAATTGGCATCGGCAGCGGCTCCGGTCAATATTAGTGCGTCATTCACCTCATCGCTGACATCATGATAGGGGCCATCGATGAACGCCTTGAGCCGCTCTCCATCGGCAAATGCGCTGCTAATCAGATAGGCAGGGATAGCACGTTCGAGAAATATATAGCCATCCTGCCGTGCGAGATATGGATCGGCGGTGCCGCTGCGATCAATCTCGCGCCCTTCCTGAGCCGCGACCAACTCAATATCCCGGTCGAGGCCGGTCTGGCCCAGACCCATCACCGCAATCTTCCGTCCATCGGCGGAAAGCGCAATGGTATCGGCATTGAAAGCGACAACCAGACTGTCGAGGGCAACGGCGGGATTTTCGATGAACGCCCGCGCGCCGAGCAGCCCTTTTTCTTCTGCAGTGGTCGCCAGAAAATATATGTCCCGATCATGATGCTCTTTCGCCAGCCGGTTGGCGACCTCGATGAGCAGGGAGATCCCGCTGGCATTGTCGACGGCCCCGTTGCAAATCCTGTCCTTGCCGGGGTCTTCGGGATCCTCGGTGCGGCATATGCCGAAATGGTCCCAATGTCCCATGAACAGAAGGGCACCGCTGTCGGGCTTGGCACCTGGAATCTTGCCAACAACATTATGCGAGATATAGGTGCGGATGGCCGTTTCGGCGTTGGCATCCGCAACCATCCTGAGCGGGATGACAGAAATACCATCCCGATCGGCCAGCAACGCGTTCGCATCCAGACCCGATCGGGCGACCAGTTTTTTGAACTGGTCAAAGCTGATCAATCCTTCGAGCGGTGCATGATTTTCCGGCCCGGAGAGCTCGGTCGACGACCGCTGGAAAAACCGCCGGAAAGCGGACCAGCGGTCCTGACGGTCAATGATCGTCAGGACCGCAATCGCGCCGTCGTCGATCAGCTGCCGTTTGCGCGCCCGGAAACTCTCTATGGCGTCGCCATCTGCCAGCGGCGCGCGCGGTATCAGCACCAGCTTTCCCGCAACGCCCTCCCCTCCGGACTCGGGCGGCGCGAACCCGGCGAACACAACCGGCATTTGGGTTTGTCCGAAGGACGTGGTCCGACCCCGCAAGATAATCTCGTCCTGCTCGATATCAGCTGATTTGCCTCCTGCCCGACTGGAAAATGACAGATGATAGCTTTCCGGCCGCCGCTCGACCAGCGTCACCGGTGCATACCAGGAACCGTTTTCTCCGGCTGGCTCAAGCCCTGACCGCGCCCATTGCGTAGCGATATAATTGACGGCCCTGTTTTCGCCAACCGTCCCTGGCTCCCGCCCCTCGAAAGCGTCACTCGCCAATATTTTGATATGTTTGAGCAGATCGGCTTCGTCAATCGGCTCGGCTCGCACCGCTTGGGCAAGGAACAGACAGGAGACAATCAGAAATGCAATGAAACGCATTGCGGTAACAACCCTTCAACAACGGCAATAATTTCGCTTTTCCCTTGGCATTATCCTGCAAATAATCAATGCTAATGAGACGGATCGCGAGGGAGAACGGAAATGGGCGTTTCACTGTTATTACTGGTGCTGCTGGTCACCATCATCTATCTTTTTGCGAGTATCAAGATCGTCCGCCAGGGCTATCATTATACCATAGAATATTTCGGTCGCTTCACGACGACCGCTCAACCCGGTTTCAATTTTTACCCTGCATTCCTTTACCGCGTCGGCCGCAAGGTCAACATGATGGAACAGGTTCTCGACATTCCGGGCCAGGAGATCATCACCAAGGACAATGCGATGATTTCCACGGACGGGGTCGTCTTCTTCCAAGTGCTCGATGCCTCCAAGGCTGCCTATGAAGTCAACGACCTCTACAACGCGATTCTCAATCTGGTCACCACGAACCTGCGCACCGTGATGGGGTCGATGGACCTTGATGAGACTTTGTCCAAACGTGACGAGATCAACGCCCGCCTCCTGGTCGTGATCGACGATGCGACCACGCCCTGGGGCATCAAGATAACCCGGGTCGAAATCAAGGATATCCGGCCCCCGCAAGATATCGTCAATGCCATGGCCCGGCAGATGAAGGCCGAGCGTGAAAAACGCGCCAATATCTTGGATGCGGAAGGTGCTCGGGCGTCGGAAATTCTCCGCTCGGAAGGTGAGAAGCAAGGTCAGATATTGCAGGCCGAAGGGCGCAAGGAAGCGGCCTTTCTCGACGCAGAGGCCCGCGAGCGCGAGGCCCAGGCCGAAGCGAAGGCAACCGAGATGGTGTCGCAGGCGATTGCCGGCGGCAACGCCCAGGCAATCAACTATTTTGTCGCTCA
>CAWUKF010000066.1:0-10576 GCA_963922745.1 uncultured Sphingomonadales bacterium | reverse complement strand
GCTCATTTGCGCGCCTCCGCAATATTGCCGGCAAGAGCAGCGGCCCATTTGGTGATATCGCCAGCGCCGAGGCAGATGATCATGTCCTTGGGCTGGACGATGCTGGCGAGGCGAGCAGCGAGCGCCTGCTCGTCCGCCACCGTTTCCGCCTGACGGTGGCCTCGGGTCTTTAATCCTTCGACCAGAACGTCGCTGTCGACGCCCTCAATCGGATCCTCTCCCGCCACATAGACGGGCGTCACCAGCACCATATCGGCATCGTTAAACGCGCCCTGAAACTCTTTCATATGGTCGCGCAGCCGCGTGAAGCGGTGCGGCTGCACCACGGCAATGACCCGGCCCTCGGCGCCTTCGCGCGCAGCCGACAGCACGGCCTGGATCTCGACCGGATGATGGCCATAATCGTCGATGATGGTCACACCGTCGACTTCACCAACCTTTGTAAAGCGCCGCTTGACGCCACCGAAATGATCGAAGCCCTTTGCGATCTTGTCATCGCTGATCCCCATTTCCAGACCGACGGCGACCGCCGCAATCGCGTTCTGGACGTTGTGCCGTCCCGGCATCGGCAATTCTATGCCGGTGATCCTTCTGGTCTCGCCGTCGCGATCGCGGATGTCGACATCAAAGCGATTTCCCCCCGAAACCGGAGTCACGTTGATCCCTTTGACATCAGCTTGCGCGGAAAAACCATAGGTTATGATCCGCCGATCGCGGATACGCGGCAGCAAGGCCTGTACTTCGGGGTGGTCGATGCACAGGATCGCGGCCCCGTAAAAGGGCACATTTTCGATAAATTCGAGAAAGCTGTCCTTGATCTTGTCGAAGCTGCCATAATGATCGAGATGCTCGGCATCGATATTGGTGACGACGGCGATGGTGCCGTCGAGCCGGAGGAAGCTGCCATCGCTTTCGTCAGCCTCGATCACCATCCACTCACCGTCACCGAGCCGCGCGTTGGAGCCATATTGGTTGATGATGCCGCCGTTGATCACGGTTGGATCGATGCCACCCGCATCGAGCATCGCCGCGACCATCGATGTGGTGGTTGTCTTGCCATGGGTGCCGGCGATGGCGATGGTCGATTTCAGCCGCATCAGTTCGGCGAGCATCTCGGCCCGGCGGACCAGCGGAATCCGGCTGGCAAGCGCCGCTTCGACTTCCGGATTGCCGCGCTTGACGGCGGTCGAGGTCACAACCACGGCAGCGCCCTCGACATTTTCCGGATTGTGACCGATCTTCACATCAATGCCCTTGGCGCGCAGCCCTTCAACGACATAGCTTTCGGCGATATCGCTGCCCTGCACCTGGTAACCGAGATTGTGCATCACCTCGGCGATACCCGACATGCCGATGCCGCCAATGCCGACGAAATGAATCGTCCCGATATCCGTTCCGACCGCCTTCACTGCGCACTATCCTTTGCCAAGGCTTCCTTCCGGGACGACAGCGGGTTCGACATTTCCTTCTCTACCTTCATCGTCGTTCCCAGCGGGGAAGTACCGAAGCTCTCGACTAGATCGGCGAGATCATTGACCGCTTCCGGCCGCCCGCATTTTGCCGCAAAGCGCGCGGCATTTTCCAGCGCCCCGGGCTGGAGCGCCATTTTCTGCATCTGCTTGGCCAGTTCCTTGGCGGTGAACCGCGATTGCGGAATGGCGCGCGCACCACCGACGGCGACCATTTCCTTCACATTGTACGTCTGGTGATCATCCATCGCACTCGGCAAGGGGATCAGGATCGCGGGTCGACCGGCAGTGGTCAGCTCGGCAATCGTCGAAGCCCCTGCCCGGCCGATCACAAGATGCGCCCAGCCAAGCCGTTCGGGCAGGTCCGGCAGATAGGTCGCCAGTTCTGCCGGAATATCATGCTCGGCATATTTTTCCCGCACCCGCTCGATATCATCTTCGCGGCATTGCTGGGTGATCTGCAGTCGGCGGCGCAAGTGCATCGGCAACATTGCCATCGCGTCCGGCACCACATCGGACAGGATTGACGCGCCCTGGCTGCCGCCGGTCACCAGCACGCGAAAAATGCCGTCCTCGGACAGAGGCGGATAGGGTTCGTCGCGCAAGGCAACCACCTGCTCGCGCACCGGGTTGCCAACGAGATGGACCTTCTCCTGATATTTCGGCTTGATTCTGAGAACATCGGGATAGGCGGTTGCGATGGCATTGACCGAGCGCGCGGCGAGCCGGTTCACCCGGCCGAGCACCGCATTCTGTTCGTGCACGATCGTGGGTATGTCCCGGCTGTTTGCGGCAAGCAGAGCCGGATAGGCAGGATAGCCGCCGAAACCGACCACGGCCGATGGCTGGAATGTCTCGTACAGCTGCATCGCCATGCGGCGGCCCTTGAGAATCGCGCGCACCCCGCCCGGCCAGCTGCGCGGATCCTTTGTGATCCGGCCGGCGGGCAGGACATGGACCTGTCCTTCCTCGACCATGCCGGGAATTTTCTCGCCGCGGGCATCGGTGATAAGCGCCACTCGGTGGCCCCGCAGCACCAGCTCCCTCGCCAGCGCATAGGCCGGGATCATGTGTCCGCCGGTGCCGCCCGCCGCCAGTACATAATGTTTCGAGAAACTCATACTTTTATCCGTCCTTGCTCGGGCCAGGCCGAGACATATTGTGAACGGTCAAGATACGGGTTCCGGCGGGTAAATGCGAGCAAAAGTCCGATCCCGATGCACAGCGCAAGAATGGACGATCCCCCGTAGCTGATCAGCGGCAGGGTCATACCCTTGGAGGGGAAGAGCTGCAGATTGACCGCCATGTTGATCAACGCCTGTCCGCCCAGTTGGGCAGTCAGCCCGGCAACAGCGAGAATGATGAAATTATCCTCCTCGTCGAGCAGGCGCAGAAACACCCGGACGATGATCGCCAGATAGACCAGCGCGATCGCCATGCAGGCGAGAAGCCCGAATTCCTCGCCGATGACCGAGAATATATAGTCGGTATGCGCCTCCGGCAGCTTGAACTTCGCCGTCCCGAGGCCAGGACCGGTTCCCAAAAGACCGCCGCCAGTCAGCGCCTTGTGGGCAAACATCACCTGGTCATATTCGCCGCCGCCGAACAGCCATGCGTTGATCCGCTGGGTCGCCACCGGATAGAGAAAATAGGCACCGACCAGTCCTCCGACTCCCAGTGTGCCGATCGCCGCGATCAGCCGAGCCGAGAGGCCGGAGACCGTCATCACCGCGAACCATATCCCGCAGATCAGGATGGTCTCGCCCAGATTGGGCTGCATCATCATCAATATCGCGATGATCCCGGTCAGGATGGCCGAGAGCGATATCACCGGCAGCCCCGGATCCTTGATCCGGAGCGAAAGCAGCCAGGCCAGCGCCACCGCATATAGCGGTTTCAGGAACTCGCCCGGCTGGATCGTCGCGAAACCATAGCCGATCCAGCGCTGGGCACCGTTGACGGACTTGCCGAACACCGGGACCAAAAACAGCAGGATGAACGCTACCAGGGCACCCAGAATCGCAAAGCGACGCGCCTGTTCCTTGGGCAGCATCGAGATCACGAGCATCGCCGGAATGCCGACGATGACCCAGCCAAGCTGCCGGTAAAAATAATAGAGCGGCTCAACCGTGACCGAGGCACTGCTATGCTTCAGAGCGGTGACGGGCGATGCGGCAGCAACCGCGATCAGGCCGATGGCGATCAAGGTCAGGATCAGTCCAAGCAGCACCCGGTCGAGTTCCCAGAACCAGATCGCGAGCGGCGAGCGATCGCTGCGCCCGAGACGGGACTGCAGCTGAAAGCGCTTCTTCTTGAGACCACCGGCGATTTCGGGGCGTGACCCCGCGCCATGTTCCGATACACTCATCGTACCGCCTCCCTTTTTGCCGAGCCGATCAGATCATTCTCGATCACCGAGGTCACGGCCGAACGGAAACAATTGCCGCGCGCCTCGAAGTCCCGGAACTGGTCGAACGAAGCGCAGGCCGGCGACAGCAGGACCACGTCGCCGGGTTGGGCATTGGCGGCCGCCCGTTGCACGGCGGTCAGCATCATTTCACAGGATTCAACTGGCACATGATCGGCCAGCAGCTTTCCGAACAGCGGCCCGGCTTCGCCAATGGTATAGGCCGATACAATATTTTGGTAGAAGGGCTCGCATTCTGCCAGGCTGTCGCTCTTGGGCAGTCCGCCCAATATCCAGTGGATTTTCGGATAGGCTCCAAGCGCGGGACCGGTTGATGCCGGATTGGTGGCCTTGCTGTCGTTGACGAACAGCACGCCTCCGCTTTCGGCGATACGCTCCATGCGGTGCGGCAGGCCCTTGAAGGATTCGAGCGCCGGTCGCCACTGCGCTTCGGTAATGCCCAGCGCCTCTGCCGCAGCAACCGCAGCGATTGCATTCTGGAGGTTGTGGGGACCTTGCAGCGACGGCCAGTCCGGTTGTCCGGCAATTTCGGCGGAACTGGTGTCGACAATATTCCTGACCCGGCCGAGATCGCGCAGCCCGTGCAAGGCCAGCCGGCTTTTGTCATCGTCGCTGGAAAATATCGCCGTGTGATCGGATCCCATCAGATCAAAGAGGCGCGCCTTCGAAGCAGCATAGGCGTCAAAGCTGTCGTAGCGGTCAAGATGATCGGGACTGATGTTGAGCAGCAGCGCGACGTCACAGTCCAAGCTGTTAGTCAGATCAATCTGGTAGCTCGACAGTTCCAGAACATAGACCCCGCCCGCTGACAGCGGTTTCTGCGACAGGATCGGCAGGCCGATGTTGCCGCCCATCAATGTCGGAATGCCTGCGCTCTGCAAGATATAGTGCACAAGCGCGGTGGTCGTCGACTTGCCGTTGGTGCCGGTGATGCCGACAACCCGATGCGGAGGCAGCGCCGAGCGGGCCTGGGCAAAAAGTTCGATATCGCCGATGATCGGCACGCCGTCGGCGATGGCCTTGCGCGCGATCGGGTGACTGTTGAGCGGCACGCCGGGAGAAACCACGATCGCGTCATAGCCGGTCAGATCGGTTTCCAGCGGGTCGGCTATCCGTGCCCTGTCAGCGACGCTTTCCCGCAATTCTTCGCGATTGTCCCAGGCCAGCAATTCGGCACCGCTTGCGTGCAGGCTCTCCAGCACCGCCATGCCGGAACGGGCCAGTCCGAGAATGGCATAGCGTTTTCCGGCAAAGGCGGGGGAGACGATCATCGCAGTTTCAACGTCGCCAATCCGGCGAGCGCCAGCACCAGGCTGATGATCCAGAATCGGATCACGATGGTGGATTCGGACCAGCCAAGCTGTTCGAAATGGTGGTGGATCGGGGCCATGCGGAAAACCCGCCGTCCGGTACGCTTGAAGAAGAACACCTGAACGATGACCGATACCGCCTCAAGCACAAACAGGCCGCCTACCAGAGCCAGCACGATTTCATGATGGATGGATACGGCAATCGCCCCCAGCGCGCCGCCGAGGGCGAGGCTGCCGGTATCGCCCATGAAGACCGCTGCCGGCGGGGCATTGAACCACAGGAAGGCAAGACAGGCACCGATGACGCAGGCACAGAAAATCGCCAGTTCGCCAGCACCGCGGACAAAGGGGATCCCCAGATATTCCGAGAAGACGGCATTGCCGGACAGATATACGAGCACCAGAAAGGTCGCGCTGGCAATCACCACCGGCATGGTGGCGAGGCCATCAAGGCCATCGGTCAGGTTGACTGCATTGCCGGCGCCGACAATCACGAACATCGCAAAGGGAATATAGAAATAGCCAAGGTCGATCTGCACATCGTTGAAAAACGGTACGTAGAGACTGGTGCCGATTTGCTGGACGATCAGCCAGGTGGCAAAACCGGCAACGGCAAATTCGAGCAGCAAGCGGACCCGTCCCGGAACGCCCTTGTGGCTGGCTTTGCGAACCTTGTCATAGTCATCCATGAAGCCGATCGCGCCAAAGCCGAGCGTCACGAAGATACAGGCCCAGACAAATATATTGCTGAGGTCCATCCACAGCAGCAGCGACAGCACGACCGAAATCAGGATCATCAGCCCGCCCATCGTCGGCGTCCCCGCCTTCTTGAGGTGCGTGATCGGACCGTCCTCGCGGATCGGCTGGCCCTTGCCCTGCCTCAGACGCAACATGTTGATGAACTTGGGCCCGATCAGCAGACCAATGAACAGCGCCGTCGATACGGCAGCGCCGGAGCGAAAGCTCAGGTACCGAAAGACATTGAAAATACCCTCGAATTCAAGCCATTGGGCCAGCAAATAAAACATCAATACTCCCCGCTCACCAGCGCGGAAACCGCGGAGGAAAGCCCCAGATAATTCGATCCCTTGACCAGAAGAAGATCCCCGTCGCTGAGCAATTTTGCGACCTCGGTCAGCGCCTCCGAAGCGTTGTCGGCATGTGACATTTTCACGCTCCGATCAAGGCCCTGATCCAGTTTCGCGGCAGTATGTGCCATATCATCGCCGACCAAGATGATAGCCTCGGCGCCGGATGACATGATATCGTCGGCCAGGGCGGTGTGATAGCGGGCGGATTGCTCGCCGAGCTCGCCCATCGCGCCCAGCAGCACGATCTTGCGGCCGCTATTTTTCTCGCCCGACAAGTGGCGAAGCGTGGCCTTCATCGACGCCGGGTTGGCGTTGTAGCTTTCGTCGATCACCGTTGCCGTTCCGCCGGACTTCAGCGTGACACGATGGCGGCGACCGCGACCGTCGATGCCGCTCATTTCGGCCAGTGCCAGGCCGGCTGATGCCAGATCACCCCCAACCGCGCGGACCGCGGCGAGTATCGCAAGGGAATTGGACACCCAGTGGATTCCCGCCTCTGCGATGGTGAAGCAAAGGCTGCGGTCGCCCAGCCTGGCGGTGACCAGCGAGCCGCCGCGCGGAGCGGAAACCACATCAATCGCCCGTACATCAGCGCCGGCTTCGAACCCGAAGGAGATAATATCAGCGGCGTGGCGTTCCGCCTTTTCCCGCAATCTTTGAAAATGGGGGCTGTCGTGCGGTATGATCGCGGTGCCCCCGGGCGTCAAACCCTCGAAAATTTCGGCCTTGGCATCGGCGATGCCGGCTTCGCCATTGGCAAAATTGCCTATGTGGGCAGGTGCAATGGCCGTGATAATCGCCGCATGCGGTCGCACCAGCTGAGTGAGTGCCGCCAGTTCATGGGCGTGGTTCATGCCCATTTCGAAAATTCCATATTGCGTGTCCTGCGGCATGCGCGAGAGACTGAGCGGGACACCGACATGGTTGTTGTAGCTTTTGACCGAGCGGTGCGCCTTGCCGAAAGAGCAGCGGGAAAGTGCCGCGAACAGCGCTTCCTTTGTGCCGGTCTTGCCGACCGAGCCCGTCACTCCGATGATTTTGGCATCGGTGCGAGCCCGTGATGCAATCGCCAGTGCGTCGAGCGCCCGGGCGGTATCGGATACAAGGATATGGGGTCCGTCGACCGGCTGGCTGACGATGGCACCGGATGCACCGGACGCGAAAGCCTGTTCGACATGAAGATGACCATCGCTGTGCTCGCCCTTCAGGGCGATGAACAGGTCACCAGGGCCGATTTCGCGCGAATCAAAGGCAACGCCCGTCGCCGTGAACGCGCTGCTCGCCTCGCCTCCCGTCGCCTCCGCTATCGCGGCAGATGTCCAGAGGACGCTCACAGGGATTGCGCTCCCGCACATTCCCGCGCCACCTCGACGTCGTCAAAGGGGATCACCCGCTCGCCGACAATCTGTCCCTGCTCGTGCCCCTTGCCGGCGAGCAGGATGATGTCCTGGGGACCTGCTATTTCTATCGCTCTGGCTATGGCGGTACGGCGATCGGCGATATCTTCGGCACCGGGAGCTTCTGCGAGGATTTCCGCACGAATCGTGGCAGGATCCTCGCTGCGCGGATTGTCATCGGTGACGATCACATCGTCAGACATTTCGGTCGCGATCCTCCCCATTTCGGGTCGCTTGCCCTTGTCGCGGTCTCCGCCTGCACCGAATACCGTGATCAGACGCCCCGTGACATGAGGCCGCAGCGCTTCGATCGCCGCGCGCAGGGCGTCCGGGGTATGGGCATAGTCCACATAGACGGGGGTTCCGGCGCGACTAATCACCGCTCGCTCCATGCGACCGCGTACCGGCTGCACCCGCTGCATATGATCGAAAATATTGTCCAGCTGCCCGCCCGTCGCAAGAACGATGGCCGCAGCGCACAGGATATTGGCGGCCTGATAGGCGCCGATCAGGGGCAGCGCGATCCGGTGCGTCTGGCCCTGCGCCTCGATCATCAACACCTGCCCCAAATGGGTTGGCGTCTGCGAGACCAGCCTGAGAGACTCGCCCTTCGTCCCGACGGTGAACAGAGTGAGCCCCCGGTCGGACGCGCGCTGTATCGCCTTGCCGGACCACGGGTCATCAGCCCAAATCACCGCGCTGCCGTCGCTCCAGACAACCTCGTCAAACAGCCGCATTTTGGCTTCGAAATAGCTGTCCATGTCGCCATGATAGTCGAGATGGTCGCGGCTCAGGTTGGTAAAGGCGCCGACCTGTACCGGCAGACCTTCGGTGCGATATTGCGACAATCCGTGGCTGGACGCTTCGAATATCGCGTGGCTGACCCCCTCGCGCGCGAGGCCGGACATGTTGGAAAGAAAGGTGACAATATCCGGCGTCGTCAGACCGGTCTTGACCTGATCGTCGGCAGTAGTGACCCCAAGCGTTCCGATCGAGGCGCTGTTATAGCCATCCATCCGCCACAGCTGACGGGTGAGCTCGGCGGTCGAAGTCTTGCCGTTGGTGCCGGTGACTGCAGCCACATTGGTGGGAGTCGGCGTGAAGTAGCGCGCTGCCATCTGTGCAAACAGTCGCCGCGGTTCCTCGTCGACAATATGCACGGCGCCCGAGACCTGCGCCTCGGGACGCGCGACAATCGCAATTGCTCCCGCCGCGACCGCCGCGTCGATGAATTCTTCCCCGTTGAACTTCGCGCCGCGAAATGCACCGAAAATATTGCCCGGCGCGATCTTGCGGTGATCAATCGCAAAACCGGTGACGCTCTGCTCTCCGGCATCGCCTTCGAGGCCCGGAACGAGACTATTCAGTCGCATGGCTTTGCTCGTCGGAAACGGCTTTGGGCTTCCACAGCAGCGGGGTCAGCTCCGACACGTCGACATCGCGATGCTCGTCAGGAATGATGCCGAGCATCGGGCCGACCCGCGACACTACTTTGCGAACGACCGGTGCGGTGGTCCAGCCGGCCGTCCGCTGGAAGGATGTTTCCGCGGTGCCCTGCGGTTCATCGAGCATCGCGATAACCACATAGCGCGGATTGTCCATCGGAAAGGCAGCGGCAAAGGTCGAAACCAGCGATGTCTTGTTATAGCCGCCGCCCGAAGGTTTTTCGGCAGAACCGGTCTTGCCGCCAATCCGGTAGCCCGGTGCATCGGCCTTGCGACCGGTCCCGTCCGAGACGATCATCCTGAGCAGCTGGCGCATGCGGGCGCTGGTCGCGGCCTTGAAAACCCGGCGTCCCTTGGCTTCCTTGCCCGGCTCTACCTTGAGCAGGGTGGCCGGACGCCATATCCCGCCGTTGACGAGCGCGGCATAGGCACTGGCAAGATGCAACGGGGTGACAGCGATGCCATGCCCATAGGCGACGGTCATATTGGTGATCCTCCCCCAGCTGCGCGGCCAGAGCGGCTGGCCCCGTTCGAACAATTCGATATGCGGCCGCTCGTCAAAACCAAGGCGGCGGAACATCTGCTCCATGGGTTTCTGACCAAGATTGTCGGCGATCCGGGCGGTGACGATGTTGGAACTGTGCACCAGGGTTTCCGGTACGTTCAGATAGCGTCCCTGGCTGTGGTCATCCTTGATCGTGAAGCCGCCAATCTTGATCGGCTCCATCGCATTGTAGCGAACCGCTAGGTCGGTCACGGTTCCAGCATCGAGAGCGGCCGCAATGGTCAGCGGCTTGAAGGTGGAACCCAGTTCGAACACACTTTGCGTCACTTCATTGATCTGATGCTTCAGCGTCGCCCGGCGGATCTTGTTCGGGTCGAACACCGGCAGCGATGCAAGCGCCATGACTTCACCGGTTTCCACGTCGAGGATGATTCCCGCGGCACCACGCGCGTGGGTCATCAGCATCGCATCCTGCAGCTCGCTTTCCAATGCTGCCTGTACCCGACTGTCGATCGACAGCATCGTCGGGGTCGCTCGCAGGCTCGTATCGACGAGGCGTTTGTTGAGCGCCCGTTCCATGCCCATGACGCCCTCGCCGTCCGCGTTGACGTAGCCGAGTACGTGCGCTGCCAGTTCGCGCTGGGGATAGAGGCGCTCATCCTCGCGCGGAAATTCGATTCCGATTTCGCCCAGCGCGTGGATCTGCTTGACCTCTTCGGGAAGCGCCCGGCGCCGAAGATAGGTCGGGTGGGCGCCGTTGAGCTTTTCCAGGAACCGCGCCGCGCTGGTATCCGGAAAAATCTCGGCCAGCTGCCGCGCCAGCACTGGCTTGTCGCCCAAGACCCGGGCTGGCACAACGCGTACGGCATAGCCGCGCATCGTTCGCGCCAGCGGGACGCCGTTGCGGTCAACTATGTCACCGCGCGGCGGA
>CAWUKF010000065.1:0-10592 GCA_963922745.1 uncultured Sphingomonadales bacterium | reverse complement strand
GCCCTCCGTCCCAGCCGGCCATCGCGGCCACGCCGGTCAGGCAGCGGGCCAGCCGCGGCTGGTTGTTCAGCATCTGCATGCGGAAGGACAGCGGTTCGATGCCGGACTTTGCCGCAAGTTCGTCGATGAACGATTCCAGATAGAAGACATTGCTGCTGTGCGCATTGCTGCGCCAGTTGCCCGTCGGCACGCCGATGAAGGCGCTGTGATGATCGACGGTCAGATTGGGAATGTCATAAGGTATATCCAGACCGGCGACGGCCTTGATATCCGCTTCGTCAATCGAAGTCCGCATTGCTTCCACATTGTCCATGCCCTCAAACAGGCGCCGGACCTGTTCGCGGGAGGACGGCGGCGCCGCGATCTTGATCTGCAGCGCTTCCACCCGGCCGGCCTTGGCTATCGCCGCATCCAGCCGCGCCCGGCTTGGGGTCCGGTAATGGTCGTGCATGATATCCTCGGCCCGCGACCAGACAAGCTGCACCGGCCGGCCCATTTCCTTGGCGATCTGCGCAACCTGGCCGGCAATCTCGTTGTCGAGATTGCGGTCGAACGAACCGCCGCTGAGCATCGGATAGAGCGTCACCCGGTCTTGGCTGATGTTCAGCATTCTGGCCGCCGCCTGCACCGCCGCGACCGGTGCCTGGGTCGCCATCCACAGTTCCAGCGAGCCATCCTTATAGTCCGCAGTGGCCGTGCGGGTTTCGATCGGAGCGTGCAGCGCCGCCTCGGCATGATATCGGGCGCGCACGCTGTTGTTTTCGTCAAACAAGCCGCGCGTGTCGCCACGCGATATGAAACGCACACCCGCGCCTTCATCCAGCGCTTCGCTGAGGGCGGTGTCGATCTCGTCGCTGTCCGGCAGTAATCCTCTGGTTTCAAACACCGGGCTCATCTTGTCCAGCGCCCGGTTGGCGGCCCACCAGTTGGTCGCCACAGCTGCGATCCACTTTTCGCCTTTGACCACATCGATAAAGCCGGTGATCTTGCTGGCACCCTCGCGGTTGAACGATTTCAGTCGCGTGTCGCCGATCGGTCCCTGCCTGACCGCCGCGAAGACCATGTCCGGCAGGCGTATATCGCCGGCAAAATTGGCGGAACCGTCAAGCTTGCTGGGCAGATCGAGCCGCGGCACGTCCTGGCCGACCAGATTGCCGGTTCCGACCGGACGCAGCGGCACGGGGTCCGGCAGGTCCTGGGTCGCGGCATCGCTAACTAGCTCGCCAAAACGCAAGCTGCGATTGCCATGCGCGATGATGCCATTGTCGACGGTACAGCTTTCCCATGGCACGTCCCACCGGGCCGCCGCCGCCTTGGTCAACAGGATTCGCGCGGCGGCACCCGCCTCGCGGAAACTTTCGGCAAAGGCGGGAATCGAGGTGGAATCGGCGGTTACGATAAATTGTTCGCGGACCGCAATATTCTGCGCAACCCACTGGACCGCCCGGTTTTCTGTCAATTTTTCGGCGCCGGCGGGCATCAGGCTTTCCGCCCACTGCTCCGCCAGCAGACCGTTGCTGTACAGCGGATTGATCGGGGCCGGCTCGACCGCAACCGTCCGCCAGTCGGCACCCAGTTCGTCCGCCAGAATCTGCGGCAGCACGGTATAGACGCCCTGCCCCATTTCGCTTTGCGGCACGACCACCGTCACCTGGCCCTGTTCCGAGATTTTCAGATAAGCTCCGAATATCCGCTCATTCTCGGTCGCCGCGACATTCGGTTCATAACGGCGCGGCCATAACGACCAGGCGACGACGAGACCGGTCAAGGCGCCGCCACCGATAAGAAAGGAGCGGCGATTCAATCCCGCGGGCGCGGCTTCGCCGGGCGCAAGGTCAGAGTCAGCCGCCATGACGGCTCTTCAGCAGGCCAAGGCGGGGGATTTCGATTTTCGGGCAACGGTCCATGACCACCTGGAGCCCCGCATCAATCGCCCGCTGAGCCGCCGCCTCGTTGATGACGCCAAGCTGCATCCAGACCGATTTGGCACCGACAGCGATTGCCTCGTCCACCACATCGCCGGCGGCCGCGCTGTTGCGGAAAATATCGACCATGTCGATCTCGCCCTCGATAGCGGCCAGCGATTCCGCTACCGGTGCGCCGTGCAGGGACTGACCAGCAAGACCCGGGTTGACCGGCGTTACCTGGTAACCCTGCTCGAGCAGGAAGGCGAGTATCCGGTTGCTTGCCCGCTCGCTCCTCGCCGATGCCCCGACCAGCGCAATGCGCCGTGTCGATGTCAGCAATGCGGCTATGTCCTGATCGCTTTCGAGCAGCATGGGATCCTTCCTTCCGGCTATTGGTTATCCAACCATGTCGCGAGCTTTTTGGCAATATCGCGAAAAGCCTGCCCTTGTGCATCGGCGGAGCAGGCCGGCGGCGTGCCGCCATCGCTGGACTTGCGGATCTCGATGTCCAGCGGGATCCGTCCGAGGAAGGGCATGCCCATCGTTTTGGCTGCCGCCTCCGCGCCGCCAGCACCGAACGGGTCGCTGACCTCGCCGCAGTGCGGGCATTGATAGCCGGCCATATTCTCCACCATGCCGATGATCGGGATCTTGGCCTGGTTGAACAGGTCTACCGCGCGGGTGGCGTCCATCAGCGCCAGATCCTGCGGTGTGGAGACGATCACGGCGCCGACCGGCTTGTGATTCTGCATCATCGACAGTTGCACATCGCCGGTGCCGGGCGGCATGTCGACGATCAGTTCCTCAACATCGCCCCAGTGCGCGTCGATCAGCTGGTCGAGTGCCTTGCCCGCCATCGGCCCGCGCCATGCGATCGCCTGGCCGGGCTTGGCCAGATGCCCCATCGACAGCACCGGAACGTCATAGTCATTGGGCACCGGTATCAGCTGCTTGCCTTCCGCCTCCGGCCGCTGCCCCTCGCAATGCAGCAGGCGCGGCTGGGAAGGACCATATATATCCGCGTCGACCATGCCGACCTTGCGCCCGAGAAGCTGCATGGCGATCGCCAGGTTGGCCGAGAGCGTGGATTTGCCGACGCCGCCCTTGCCACTGGCCACGGCAATCAGGCGCCGCTCGACCTTCTCCGCCGTCATTGCGACATCGACCTTCTCGACACCGTCCAGTTCCAGCAGCTTGCCCTTAACCGCAATCTCGATCTGGCCCCGTTCGCGCACGTCCAGTCCGCCGACATTGAGCACCAGGGACACACGCCCCTCGGCAAATCTGATGGCGCTGAAACGGCCTTTGGCAACGCCGTCCAGGGTGGCTTCGATGGAGGAAATATCGGTCATGGCCACGACATAGTTGCACTTTTCTCGGATTGACACTGTTTTTCTGACAGCGTGCTACCTATAAAGAAACTATGGATAAAAATATTGACGGCGAAGCGCGCCGCGGATCGATCTTGGGCGCAATCATGAACATGGCCGGGCCCTGGGGAAACAATGGCAACCAGGGCAACGATGGCGGCAATGGCGATGGCGGGGGTCCGCGCAACCCGTGGGGCAATCCGTCCGGAGGAGCTTCGGGTGGCGGACGCCGGGGAGCCAGTTCGCTCGAAGAGCTCTTCAAGAAGGGCACTGGCGGCGGCTTTCGCGGCGGCATTCCCAAGCGTCCTGGCGGTCGGTCCTGGTGGCCGCTCATGGCCATCGCCTTTGTCATTCTCTGGGTGCTGTTGACCAGCATCCATCGCGTCAGCCCGCAGGAACGCGGCGTGGTCACCCTGCTCGGATCCTATTCGCGGACCTTGCAGCCGGGCTTGCACTTCACGCTTCCCACACCGCTCGAACAGGTTACCAAACTGGACGTCGAGGAAATCCGCACCATCGATATTCCCGAGGGCGAATCCGAAAAACTGATCCTGACCGGCGATCAGAATATCGTCGACCTCGCTTATTCGGTGCGCTGGAACATCAAGGCGCCGGAACTGTTCCTGTTCCAGATTGCCGAACCGGAAGAAACGATCAAGGAAGTCGCGGAGGCGTCGATGCGCGCTGCGGTCGCCAATTTCACGCTGGATGATACGATCGGGTCCGAGCGGTCCGAAATCGAACAGACCGTGGAACAGAATATGCAGCGGCTGCTGGACAGCTATGGTGCCGGTGTCGTCATTCGCGGCATCGCCATCAAGAAGGCCGATCCACCGGCGGCGGTCAACGACGCGTTCAAGGAAGTGTCCGCCGCGCAACAGACCGCGCAGACCTATCTCAACGAAGCCAGGGCCTATGCGCAGCAACTGACCGCGCAGGCGCAAGGCGAATCCGCTGCCTTCGACAAGGTTTACGAAGAATATCGGCTCGCCCCGCGCGTCACCCGGCAACGTATGTATTATGAGACGATGGAGCGCGTCCTGTCGAAAGTCGACAAGACCGTCGTAGAGGCGAGAGGCGTGACCCCCTATCTGGCGCTGCCCGAATTGAAGAAACGTGCCCAGCAACCCGCGATCACAACTGCGGAGGGCAAATAATGGGACCGATCATGAAAAACCCCGTCGCGCTTGGTATCATTGTCATCGCGCTCTTGTTCACCTTGCTGAACACACTCATCATTGTTCCCGAAACCAAGCAGGGCGTGGTTGTCCGCTTCGGTGAGCCGGTCCGCATCATCAACCGCTATCAGAGCGGCGTTCCCTTCGGCAAGACGGGTGCAGGACTGCTCTGGAAAATCCCGTTCATCGAACAGGTGGTATGGATCGACAAACGCATCCGCGACGTCGAGATGGAACAGCAGCAGGTGCTCTCCACTGACCAGTTGCGGCTGCAGGTCGACGCCTTTGCGCGGTTCCGGATCACCAATCCGCTGCGCATGTATATCGCCGCCGGCAGCGAGCAGCGCGTATCGGACGAACTGCGCCCGATCCTTGGGTCCGCACTGAGAAACGAACTCGGCAAGCGGCCGTTCGCCGCCTTGCTCAGCCCCGAGCGCGGCCAGGTGATGGACAATATCCAGGCTGGCCTCAACCGGGTTGCCCGCCAATATGGCGCGGAGATTGTCGACGTGCGGATCAAGCGGGCCGACCTGCCCGATGGCACGCCGCTCGACAGCGCCTATCAGAGAATGCGGACCGCTCGCGATCAGGAAGCACGGACCATCCGGGCGCAAGGTGCAAAACAGGCGCAGATCATTCGCGCAGAGGCCGACGCCAGCGCCGCTCGCACCTATGCCGAGAGCTTTGGCAAGGACCCGGATTTCTATGATTTCTACCGCGCCATGAAGAGCTATGAAACGACCTTCCAGGGCGGCGGACCCGACGATCCGCAAAGCTCGTTCGTGCTATCGCCCGATAACGAGTATCTGCGCCAGTTCAGGGGCAAGTAGGTCCCGTGGGAACAGGACCGGCGCGCTGGGCGATGCATGCCCGCGCGCCGGTCATCGATTTTACCCCGTCGGTCGATGGCTACAAAATTCCTGTCTGTGAAACGCGCTGGCGGCAACATTCGACTACAGCTGTCGTCTTTTCTGCAAAACACCGATTTTTTTCGGCCAATCCCGGAATTCCGGCTTGCGAAACGCTCTCCATGCACCCAAATAGACGGCAACGGGAATATCCCGCAGTTCCGCGATTGTGATCGGTGAACAAATATGGCTACATTCAATTACCGTTCATCGAAATTTCGCCAATAACCCGGAGAATTTGAACGGAACTGGCGGCGACCCGATATTTGAACCGCCAGGAATTTGAGAGGAAAATGACAGTGCGTTACGCTTACGGAATTTCGGCAGCTATGCTTTTGGCCGGTAGTGCAGCAACCTTGGCCGGGATTGGTCCCGCAGGTGCGCAAACCGCCGCTAACGACAGCACGGTGATGCGCAACCTTGCACCGCGCGCAGGGGCGCCGATGAGCTTCGCCGACCTGACCGAACAATTGCAGCCCGCCGTGGTCAATATCTCCACGACGCAGCGCGTTCGCGTAAATAACAGCAACCCCTTCGCCGGCACGCCTTTCGATGGTCTGTTCGGCAATCGCCAGGGCGGTGGCGGCGAGCAGACCCGCGAAGCCCAGTCACTGGGATCGGGCTTCATCATTTCGGCCGACGGCTATGTCGTCACCAACAACCATGTCGTGGCGCCGGGAGACCGCAATGCCACCATCGAATCGATCACCGTGATCATGCCCGACCGGACCGAATATGAGGCCGAACTCGTGGGCCGCGATGCCGCATCGGATATTGCCGTGCTCAAGATCAAGGCCAACAAGCCGTTGCCCTTCGTGAAATTCGGAGACAGCACCTCGGCTCGCGTCGGCGACTGGATCATCGCGATCGGCAATCCCTTCGGTCTCGGCGGTACGGTAACCACCGGTATCGTTTCGGCGATCCACCGGCGGACCGGACAGGGTGCCTATGACAGCTTCCTCCAGACCGATGCCTCGATCAACCGCGGCAACAGCGGCGGTCCGATGTTCGATCTGAACGGCAATGTCATCGGGATCAACAATGCGATTATCTCGCCAACCGGCGGCAACGTCGGCATCGGCTTCGCCATTCCGGCTGAAGTGGCCGCACCGATTGTCGCAACGCTGAGAAAGGGTGAGGCGATCGAGCGCGGCTATCTTGGCGTGCAGATCAGCGCGCTTTCGGAAGATCTTGCCGACTCCCTCGGACTGGAAAAGAACCAGGGCGAATTCGTCCAGCGGGTCGAACCCGGCGAAGCGGCGCAGAAAGCCGGCATCCAGCCGGGCGATGTCATTATCAAGGTCCAGGGCAAGACGGTCACCCCGGACCAGACCCTGTCCTACCTGGTTGCCAACCTGCCGATCGGCACCGACGTTCCGATCGAACTGATCCGGAATGGCAAAACTATCAGGGTGAATGCCAAGCTGGGCAAGCGCCCGTCGGAAGAAGAGCTGGCCAGCAACAGCTTCGATCCGGATGCGGAAGACAATGCCATGGGTCAGGATGACAATGGCGCAAGCGCACAGGCGACTGCCGATGCGCTGGGCCTGTCCGTGGTCGACCTGACCCCGGCCATCGCACGTCAGCTCGGCATACCGTCGACACAAAAGGGCGTCGTCGTATCCACCGTCGATCCGAACAGCGATGCTGCCCAGAAGGGTATCAGACGCGGGTTCCTGATCACCAGCGTCAATCGCCAGGCGATTACCAGTGCGACGGAGCTGGACAGCGCTATCAACCGGGCGAAACGGTCGGAGCGCGGCGCGGTTCTGCTGCAAATCCGACGCGGTGCGCGCGACCCTCAGTTTGTCGCGGTGCGGCTGCAGGACAGCTAGACGCGGTCCCGTAAGCATTAAAGAAAAGGGCCGGCGCTTGACGCTGGCCTTTTTTTTTCGTCAAGTTTCACAAGCACAGTTAATGAATGGGGGGATTCGCCGGTGACCGATACAACAGACATATTCTTGGGACTGGGCGGCGGAGAGCGGCAGAGTCTCAATCTGTCCCGGGCAAACCGCCATGGTCTGATCGCCGGCGCCACCGGCACCGGGAAAACGGTGACCCTGCAGGGGCTCGCCGAGAGCTTTTCCGCCAACGGCGTGCCGGTCTTTGTCGCCGATGTCAAAGGCGACCTCGCCGGGGTTTCGATGGCCGGATCGCCGCAGTTCAAACATGCGGACAAGCTGGAAGAACGCGCCAGGGAACTGGGGATGAGCGATTATGCCTATTCCGACAATCCGGCGATATTCTGGGATCTCTATGGCAAGCAGGGCCATCCCATCCGGACCACGATTACCGAAATGGGGCCGCTGCTGCTCGCCCGGCTGATGGACCTGAACGAGACCCAGGAAGGCGTGCTCAACATCGTGTTCCGCTATGCAGACGAGCAGGGTCTGCTGTTGCTGAACCTCGAGGACCTGCAGGCGATGCTGGCGCATACAGCCGACAATGCCAAGGAACTGTCCGCCAAATATGGCAATGTCACCAAGGCCAGCGTCGGCACGATCCAGCGACAGCTGCTGCAGCTGGACAGCCAGGGTGCAGGCCAGTTTTTCGGCGAACCCGCGCTCGAAATCGACGATTTCATCCGATGCGACGAACAGGGTCGCGGCTATATCAATATACTCGCCGCCGATCAGCTGATGCGCAGTCCCAAGCTTTATGCCACCTTTCTGCTCTGGCTGCTCGCCGAACTGTTCGAAACGCTGCCGGAAGTCGGTGATCCGGCCAAGCCGAAGCTGGTCTTCTTCTTCGACGAAGCCCATCTGCTGTTCGAAGATGCCCCCAAGGCGCTGGAAGACAAGATCGAACAGGTCGTGCGCCTGATCCGGTCCAAGGGCGTCGGCGTCTATTTCGTGACCCAGAATCCGATCGATATTCCCCAGGAGGTTGCCGGCCAGCTGGGTAACCGCGTGCAACATGCGCTGCGCGCCTTCACGCCACGTGACAAAAAGGCGATCAAGGCCGCGGCCGACACGTTCCGGATCAACCCGGATCTCGATGTCGAGCAGGCGATCACCGAATTGCGGGTCGGCGAAGCGCTGGTCTCCACCCTTCTGGAAGACGGCGCACCGTCGATCGTGCAGCGCACCCTGATCAAGCCGCCCCGCTCCCGCCTTGGCCCGGTGTCAGCAAAGGAACGGGCGATTATCAATTCGATCTCGCCGTACGAGGGCAAATATGACGAGGAGATTGATCGGGACAGCGCCGAGGAAATATTGGCGCAAAAGATTATCGATGCGACCGCAACGGCTCAGGAAGTGGACCAAAAGGGCAAGGAAGAGGTCGCGAAACAGCCGCGCAAGAGTAAGAGCATCTGGGAAAAGGCATTCAGCCGCGGCGCCAAGGTCGCCGTCGGCTCGGCAGCAGGCATGGCCGCGACCACGATACTGGGCAAGAAATCCCGGGCCAACCCGGTCCAGTCCGGCGTGACATCGGCGGTCGGCTCGGTGGTGACCGATCTCGCCGGCCCGATCGCCGGGCGCTTTGTCCGCAACCTGATCGGTGGGCTGATGCGATAGGGCAGGCCGGGGTCAGCTCTGGGTTGCTCTTTCCTACACCCGCGCCGGTCGGCTATGCTTTCCCGGCCCCGTCACCGATTCGGAGCCCGCTCTTTGACAATCTGAAGCAGCAAGGACGCGCAAGATCGCCGCCAGATCATTTCTCTCCGAAAGGTCACACTCGGGACCCGGATGTCAACCTGCGAGAGCAGGAATTCTGCGCATCAGGGCAAAAGTTCACGGAAAATAAAAACGTGCCAAACTGTAAAGCGGAGCGGGCGTGAAAACGTTCCGAGGCGGACGCTCGTCCGCGGTCTTGTGTCCCCGCAGTCGGGGCCGAATTTCTGAAACGGCCTTTAGCCGAAAAAGCGCGCCACGATATCCTTCGCCAGGCGGGTCGGGCGCAGCGTGTCAGCATCAATGCAGCACCAGCTGGACTGCACTTCGGCGAGCACTTCTTCGCCCCGCTTGATGATAGTGCTGTAGAAAGCCCGGGCACCGTGGACCTTTTCCAGCAGCACTTCCGCGATCACGTCGTCATCCAGAAAAGCGGGCTTGCGATAGGTGATCTCGTGCTTGATCGCGACCCAGAGATGGGCGGCGACCGCTTCCGAAGGCGCAAATCTCTGCCAGTGCGCGACCACCGCATCCTGCACCCAGGTGAGATAGTTGGCGTTGTTCACATGTCCCATAAAATCGATGTCGGATGCCGCGATGGCAATATTGTGCTGATGCTGTTGACCCATCCGCGCATGATAGGGCCTGTTTGTGACGTTGCAAAGTCAAAAGCCATTTTATCCAGAGACCACTCGGTCAGCCGCGGCCACGATAGGGCGCAACTCCTTGCTCCGGGACCCATAGGCCGGCGGGCGGCTCGCCCGACTGCCAGAAGATGTCGATCGGGATGCCGCCGCGCGGATACCAGTAGCCACCGATCCGCAGCCAGTTCGGCTGCATCTCGTCGAACAACCGCCGGCCGATACCGACCGTGCAATCCTCGTGAAACGCCGCGTGGTTGCGGAACGATCCGAGAAACAGCTTGAGCGACTTGGATTCGACGATGGTCTGGTCCGGCGCATAGTCGATCACCAGATGGGCGAAATCCGGCTGGCCGGTGACCGGGCACAGCGACGTGAATTCAGGCGCGGCAAAGCGTGTGAGATAAAGTTCTCCGGCCCGGGGATTGGGCACATAGTCGAGCACCGCCTCTTCGGGGGAAGCTGGCAGGGAGCTGGCCTTGCCCAGAAATTTCGGATCGGCAGCGGATGAAATATGATCGGTCATGCAGATTATCTAGTGCAGCGGGCGCTTCGTGTCATCACCCCTCTATATTCATCGCCGGTTCAGTGGTGCGGGTCGCAATTTGATCGGGAAATGTACAGGGAAATTCCGGTTTTTCAGATCACCGCGCGCAGCCGGTCGAGGACGGCGCTGACCAGCGCAGCCTTTGCGCTGCTATCGACAGCAGCCGCACAAGCACAAACGCCTGACGAGGCCCCCTCGCCCCTGCTCCAGAGCCCGCCGTCGGTGGAAAGCTATTCGCTCCCACCCGGACCGAGCAGCAATCCTGCGCAAGAAAAACTGCAGGGACCGGTAGATCCCGAAATTCCGATTGCAAAGCCAACCACTGTGCTGCCGCGGACCAGCCCGTCCACAGCCCCGCCGGCGCAGCGGACACCGCAACCAGAGAGTCAGGGCACCGCGCCAGTGCCGACCGAGAGCAGCAGCAACA
>CAWUKF010000064.1:0-10658 GCA_963922745.1 uncultured Sphingomonadales bacterium | reverse complement strand
TGACGGCCAATAATCTGGTGCAAATGTTCTTTGGCTGGGAAGGCGTGGGCCTTGCTTCTTATCTGCTGATCGGTTTCTGGTTCAAGAAGCCGAGCGCCAATGCTGCCGCGATCAAGGCCTTTGTCGTCAACCGCGTTGGTGACCTTGGTTTCATGCTCGGCATCTTCGGCACGTTCCTCGTCTTCGGTACCGTGTCGATCCCGGAAATTCTTGAAGCGGCACCCGGCATGGCCGGATCGACGATCACCTTTGCCGGAATGCGTCTCGACACGATGACCATTCTCTGCCTGCTGCTGTTCGTCGGCGCGATGGGCAAATCCGCGCAGCTTGGCCTGCACACATGGCTGCCCGATGCGATGGAAGGCCCGACCCCGGTGTCGGCGTTGATCCACGCCGCGACCATGGTGACCGCAGGCGTGTTCATGGTCTGCCGCCTGTCGCCGATGTTCGAAACCAGCCCGGTTGCGCTGACCGTTGTCACCATCGTTGGTGCGTCGACCGCGATCTTTGCCGCGACCGTTGGTCTGGTCCAGCATGATATCAAGCGGGTGATTGCGTACTCCACCTGTTCGCAGCTCGGCTATATGTTCTTTGCCGCTGGCGTCGGTGCCTATAGCGCAGCGATGTTCCACCTGTTCACCCACGCTTTCTTCAAGGCGCTTTTGTTCCTTGGTGCCGGTTCGGTGATCCATGCGATGCACCACGAGCAGGACATGCGTTATTATGGTGGCTTGCGGAAACATATCCCGCTGACCTTCTGGGCGATGATGGCCGGAACGCTGGCGATTACCGGTGTCGGGATTATCGGACTTGGCGGCTTTGCCGGTTTCTATTCCAAGGATGCGATTATCGAGGTCGCCTTTGCCAGCGGCACCGAGGTTGGCCAGTTTGCCTTCTTCATCGGCGTGCTGGCGGCGCTGCTGACCAGCTTCTACAGCTGGCGGCTGATGTTCCTGACCTTCTGGGGCACGCCGCGCTGGATCCAGTCCGAGCATATTCAGCACAGCGTCCACAAGACGCCCGAGGAAGCCGGAGCCGACCAGACTGGCGGTTATCATCCGCATGAGAGCCCGCTGACGATGCTGATTCCGCTGGGCGTATTGTCCTTCGGTGCGATTTTTGCCGGATTCCTGTTCCACAACCAGTTTGTCGAAGCTGCTGAAGGGGCCGTTTTCTGGGCCGGAAGCCTGGCCTTCAACGAGCATCTGATGCACGCGATCCATGAGGTGCCGCTGTGGGTCAAGCTGTCGTCCACCGTAGCGATGCTGACCGGGCTGGGAACTGCGATCTTCCTCTATTTCTTCGGCAAGGATCGCCCGGCGCGTCTGGCAGCAACGTTCAGCCCATTGTACAATTTCTTCTTCAACAAATGGTATTTCGACGAGCTCTATCATCTGATCTTCATCCGACCCGCCTTCTGGCTCGGCCGGCTGTTCTGGAAGACCGGCGACGAGGGCACGATTGACCGCTTCGGTCCCAATGGCATCGCCTCGGTTATCGCCAGCGGCTCGGGCGTGATGAAACGCTTCCAGAGTGGTTATCTCTATAGCTATGCGCTGGTCATGCTGCTCGGTCTGGCCGCTGCCGCGACCTGGATTATCGTCGGGGGAGCGAACTGATGAACCAGCTTGATTTTCCGATCCTGTCGCTGATGATGGGCCTGCCGATGCTGGCAGCAATTATCTGCCTGTTCCTCAACGCGCAGGCGGCGCGCTGGCTGGCGCTGGTAACGACCCTGGTGCTGTTCGTGCTCGGCGTGGTGCTCTGGGCCAATTACGATATCGGCGGGCCGCAGTGGCAATATGTCGAGCGTGCCGAGCTGTTCGGCAATTTTGCCTGGGCGCTGGGCATCGACGGCATCTCGATGCTGCTGATCATGCTGACCGTATTCCTGATGCCGATCTGTATCGGTGCGAGCTGGGAGTCCGTGCAGACGCGGGTTGGCGAATATATGGCGGCCTTCCTGTTCATGGAAGTGCTGATGATCGGCGTGTTCGCGGCGCAGGATATCTTCCTGTTCTACATCCTGTTCGAGGCCGGCCTGATCCCGATGTATCTGATCATCGGCATCTGGGGCGGGGCGAACCGGATTTACGCCAGCTACAAATTCTTCCTCTATACGCTGCTCGGCTCGGTGGTGATGCTGATCGCGATGCTGTGGATGGTACAGGATGCTGGCACCAGCGATATTCCGACTTTGCTCAACTATGATTTCGCGCCCGAGGCGCAGACCTGGCTATGGCTGGCCTTCTTCGCCAGCTTCGCGGTGAAGATGCCGATGTGGCCGGTGCATACCTGGCTGCCGGATGCGCACGTTCAGGCGCCGACCGCCGGTTCGGTGATCCTGGCCGGCGTGCTGCTGAAGATGGGCGGTTACGGCTTCCTGCGCTTCTCGCTGCCGATGTTCCCGGAAGCGTCCGAGCAATTCATCTGGCTGATCTTTGGCCTGTCGATGGTGGCGGTGGTCTACACCTCGCTGGTGGCGCTGGTGCAGCAGGACATGAAGAAGCTGATCGCTTATTCGTCGGTCGCCCATATGGCGATCGTCACGCTCGGCCTGTTCGCCTTCAACCGCCAGGGCATTGAGGGCTCGATCATCGTGATGCTAAGCCACGGTCTGGTGTCGGGTGCACTGTTCCTGTGCGTTGGCGTGATCTACGACCGGTTGCACACGCGCGAAATCGACCGTTACGGCGGGCTGGCGATCAGCATGCCGAAATATGCGGTCCTGTTCATGCTGTTCACCATGGCCTCGATCGGTCTGCCGGGTACCAGCGGCTTTGTCGGCGAATTCCTGTCGCTGGTCGGCCTCTACAAGGTCAACAGCTGGGTTACCCTGGTCGCCACCACCGGGATCATTCTCGGCGCGGGCTATATGCTCTATCTCTACCGCCGGGTCGCCTTTGGCGAACTGGTCCACGAGGATGTCAAGGCGATGCCCGATCTGTCGCTGCGCGAAATCGCTCTGCTGGCACCGATCGCCGCTGCCGTGATGTGGATGGGTGTCTATCCGGAAAGCTTCATGGCGCCGATCCGCGGCGACGTCGGGGCACTGGTCGCACGGATTGACCGGGCGGCTCCGGAAGGCGACGCGCATCTCAAAATGGGCGAAGCGAAACCGGCGATCAAAGATGAAGCCCACGGGGAGGCGCACTAATGAACCTTGCATCGTCTCTCTGGCTGGTATCGCCGGAACTCTTTCTCTCGATCTCGAGCCTGATCCTGCTGCTGGTCTCCGCGTGGAGCCAGGAAAAGGCTGCTCGCCTGATCACCATATTGGCGGTGTCGGCACTGTTCGGGGCCTCAATGCTGCTGATGGTGCTGGCGCATAACCCGGATTTCAAGGGCGGCGCGGATGCTTTTGACGGGCTCTACCGAATGGATGCATTCGGCAGTTCGGCGAAATTCCTGATCTATCTGGCAGCGATCATCTCGCTGATTGTCGCTCCGCGCTTCTTCCAGGCGGGCGGCAAATATCGGTCGGAATATCCGGTCCTGATCCTGTTCGCGACCATCGGCATGGGCATGATGGTCTCGGCGACCGATATGATGACGCTGTACATCGGTCTCGAGCTCAACAGTCTGGCCGCTTATGTGCTGGCCAGCTTCATCCGTACCGACATTCGTTCATCGGAAGCGGGGCTCAAATATTTCGTGCTCGGCGCGCTGGCAAGCGGGATGCTGCTGTTCGGCATTTCTCTGGTCTACGGCTTTGCCGGTTCGACCAGCTTTGCGGTGATCGGTGACACGTTGAGCGGTGACCTGTCGACCGGACCGCTGATCGGGCTGGTGCTGGTGCTTTCGGGCCTGGCCTTCAAGATCAGCGCGGTGCCGTTCCACATGTGGACGCCAGACGTATACGAAGGGGCACCGACGCCGGTTAGTGCCTTCTTCGCGAGCGCGCCGAAAGTGGCGGCGGTGGCGCTGACCGCCCGGGTGATCATCGATGCCTTCGGCGGCCAGACATCCGCCTGGCAGCAGATCATCGTGTTCGTCGCGCTGGCTTCGATCATTCTCGGCGCAGTTGCCGCGATCGGACAGCAGAATATCAAGCGCCTGTTGGCCTATAGCTCGATCAACAATGTCGGTTTTCTGCTCATCGGTCTGGCCGCCGGCACTGCGCAAGGCATAGCGGCGATGATGTTCTATCTGGCCATTTATGTCGCGATGACACTGGGTAGCTTTATCTGCGTGCTCGAGATGCGCGACAAGGATGGCAAGCCGCTGGAAAGCCTCTCAAGCCTGGCTGGCCTGTCGCAAACCCGTCCAGGCCTGGCCGCAGCGTTTGCCGTATTTATGTTCTCGCTGGCCGGTATTCCGCCGCTGTTCGGTTTCTGGGGCAAATTCCTGGTATTTGATGCCGCAGTTGCCGCGGGCATGCTGCCGCTGGCGGTGATCGGTATCGCGGCTTCGGTGATCGGGGCCTTCTACTATATCAAGGTCGTCAAGATCATCTATTTCGACGATCCCGCCAACGAGATCGCGGTTACCGGCCACAAGGCCGAAAACGTCCTGATCGCGCTGCTGGCGCTGATTGTCTCGCCGCTCGGTTATCTCGCGATCCCGTTTGTCGCTCCGATCACTGCTGCAGCGGCGGGCGCGCTCTTCTGACCAGTTCCGTCAAGACCGTCGCCGAAACCGCATCGACCAATGCGGATATGAAGCTGCTGGTGGCACAGGACAAGGCCGCCGAAGGTTTCTGGTTGCGCGCTGAACAGCAGATTGGCGGCGTCGGGCGGATGGGGCGGAAATGGGAAAGCCCGCCAGGTAATCTCTATTGCAGTACGATAGTCGACATCAGACCCGGCGATCCGGCTCCGTCGAGCCTGTCTTTTGTCACGTCCCTGGCGGTCTATGACATGCTCAAGGTCCAGCTCCGGGTGAATACACCGCTAATGCTGAAATGGCCCAATGACATATTGGTCGATGACGCCAAGATCTGCGGAATATTGCTGGAGCGGGTATCGGACAAAGTCGTGGTCGGTATTGGCATCAATATCGTGAGTGCGCCGGACCTGCCGGATCGCAAGACAATATTTTTGCACGCAGCCAATGATCTGAATGGAAATGATGCATCACAAATTCTGGATTATCTGGTTCCGGCGTTTGAGAAACGACTGAAACAATGGCGAACTTCCGGCCTAAAGCCGGTTTTGAAGGACTGGCAACAGGCGGCGCATGAAAAGGGAAGCGGCCTGCTGGTCTCGGGCCACGAAGGACACAAGATTGCTGGCGCATATCAGGGGCTTGGCGACGATGGTGCGCTGCGCTTGAGAAAGGCCGATGGAACGCTTATCGTGCTACACGCTGGCGACGTCGACATGGACCAGCGAGGCACCCGATGAAGGAAAGGTCGAAGCCATGCTGCTAGCCATTGACGCTGGTAACACCAATGTTGTCTTTGCCCTGTTCGATGGCGATGATATTCGCGCGCGCTGGCGGATTGCCACCGACGCACGTCGTACGGCTGACGAATATGTCGTCTGGCTGAGGCAGCTGCTCGAGCTGGAAAATCTCAAGCTGGAATCGGTCGATGCCGTGATTATCGGCACGGTCGTTCCGCGTGCGCTTCATAACCTGACGGTGCTGGCAGAAAAATATTTTGGCGTGACGCCGATGATAGCCGGGCGCGGCGTAGCCAGATGGGGTACGGCGCTTGATGTCGAGCAACCTGACAGCGTTGGTGCCGACCGCGTGCTCAACGTGATCGCCGCACATCATAAATATCGCCAGGATGTAGTCATCATCGATTTCGGCACCGCCACCACGTTCGATGTCGCCGATTATGAAGGGGCCTACAAGGGCGGAATCATCGCTCCGGGGATCAATCTTTCGCTCGATGCGCTGGTTGGCAAGACCGCGCAATTGCCGCGGATCGCGCTGGAATCGCCAGGGGATGACAATGTGATCGGGACGACCACAGAAAGCCAGATGCTGATCGGGATTTTCTGGGGCTATGTTGCGATGATCGAAGGGCTGGTAGAGCGAACGAAAGCCCAGATCGGTCGACCAACCAAAATCATTGCTACCGGCGGATTAGCCGTACTTTTTGACGAACATACAGATGTATTTGACCATCTGGAAGCGGACCTGACTCTCCAGGGACTGCATCTCCTCTATCAGCGAGCAACACACGCTTCATGACAAAACCAAAAAAAGAACTCCTGTTCCTGGCTCTCGGCGGCTCGGGCGAAATCGGCATGAATGTCAACCTGTACGGTTGCGACGGCAAGTGGGTGATGGTCGATCTCGGCATGACCTTTGCCGACCCCAGCTATCCGGGCATCGACCTGATTCTGCCTGATCTCGAATTTATCGAGAAGAACCGCAAGGACCTGCTCGGCATCGTGCTGACCCATGGTCACGAGGATCATATCGGCGCGGTTCCCTATTTTGCGGCTGAACTCGACGTGCCGCTGTTCGCGACGCCGTTTACCGCTGGTCTGATTCGCCGCAAGCTTGAGGAAGTCGGCCTGGAGCGCGATGTGACGCTCAACATCATTCCCAACGAAGGCAGCTTCGATCTCGGGCCTTTCGGCTTCCGCTACCTGCCGATCGCGCACTCCATTGCGGAGGGCAACGCGATGCTGATCGACACGCCTTATGGCCGGATTTTCCATACCGGCGACTGGAAGCTGGACGACGAGCCGGTTCTGGGCGTACCATCGACCCCGGCAGAGCTTCAGAAAATCGGTGACGAGGGCATTCTCGCCATGGTCTGCGATTCGACCAACGTCTTCAACGAAAAGGCCTCGGGTTCGGAAGGCGAGGTTCGCCGCAATCTGATGCGGGTGGTCGAGGAGATCGACACGCGGATCGTGGTCACAACCTTTGCCTCCAATGCAGCCCGGCTGCAGACGCTTGGCGAAGTCGCGATCCATGCCGGCCGCAAGCTTTGCGTCGCCGGCCGCTCGCTCGACCGGATCATCGAGAATTGCAAGGAAAACGGCTATCTGAAAAATTTCCCGCCGACGGTGGATTTTCAGGAAGCGATGAGCCTGCCACGCGGCGAAGTGATGATTATCGCCACCGGCGGCCAGGGCGAGGCGAGGGCGGCGCTCGGCCGGATCGCTGGCGACAGCCACCAGATCAAGCTGTCGGAGGGGGATCATGTCCTGTTCTCTTCCAAGCAGATTCCCGGCAATGAAATCGCCATCGGCCGGATTCAGAACCAGCTGGCCGCCAAGGGCGTGGTGATGATCACCGAACGGCAGGAACATATCCATGTGTCGGGACACCCGGGGCAGCCTGAGCTTGCGCAAATGTATGACTGGATCAAACCGGAAATTCTGGTGCCAGTCCATGGCGAGATCAGGCATATGAAGACACAGGTTCGATTTGGCCTGGAACACGGTATCCCCAAGGCGATTTTCCAGCAGAATGGCGATGTGGTACGACTGGCTCCCAAGGGGCCAAAGATCTTGGGCCAGGAACGGACCGGGCGACTGGTCGTCGATGGCGACGTGATCATTCCCGCCGACGGCAAGACACTGAACGACCGGCGCAAGACGGCGCATAACGGGATGATTTCGGTCGCAATCGGCCTCGATGAGAGGGGCAATATCTTTGGTCAGCCGGTATTGAAAATGCACGGCGTACCGCTCGAGGAAGACGAAGAGGATTTTCTCGACGAAGTGGTCGACAAGATCATGGCGACTTACGCCAAGCCGGTTGGCGATATCGAAAAATTCAACGAGGCGATCCGGCTGCTGGTGCGCCGCAGCGCCACTGAGTGGACGGGCAAGAAGCCGATTGTTTCGGTGCTCACCGTGGAGGCCTAGCAGGTCATGCAACTCTACTCGATCTTCGCGATCTACGTGCTGTTCTGGGTGACGGCTGCGTTCATTGTCCTGCCGATCGGGATTCGCAGCCGACATGAAGTGGGGCTGGACAAGGTGGAGGGCCAGGATGAAGGGGCCCCGGCCAATTTCCGGCCGTGGCGGGTCCTGCTGCTGACCACGCTGCTGGCGACCGCTGCCTTTGGTCTATTCTATCTCAACTATGTCTATGGCTGGATCAACATGGACACGATCGATGTCTTCAACAGCCGGGAGCGGATGAAAGACGTCCATTATTAGCTGCGCAGGCGCTCAATCGCCTGGGCCAGAGCAACGTAAAGCTTGCCGACGTCCGATGACAGCAAGGTCACGCTGATCGCGCTGCCGTCGCGCGTGGCGAGCACCCCGCGCAGCATCGCTTCAAAATCGTGGATATAGCGGTTCACATGTTCGCGGAATTCGTCATTGCCCGAATATTGCGCCAGAATCTCCCTGACCTCGCGGTTGTCGAGCAATCGGACCGCGCGCCGGGTGAAAATGCCACGGTCGCCCTTCAGATAGGCAGCCCATTCGGTGTCGGTGACATCGTTGGACAATATCTTGCCAACATCGATCGAGATCGAGTTGAGCGATTCTGTAAGCTGCGCCACCCGCCGGGTAAAATTCTCGTCGCTGCTCTGTTCGGCCTTTTCCTTGGCAAACAGAATGCGTTGCTCGAGATTTTTGGTCATTTCCTCGATCGCGGCCAGCTGCTCGGTGAGATGCGCTGCGGTCGACTGGGTAGTCGAGACGGCGCTGGCGACTGCCTGTTCTAGTTTCGGCGCAATCGAGGCGATCTTGTCGTCGATAATGCGGTTGAGCGCTTCTTCGCTGATTTTCTCGAATGCTTCGGTTGAACCGGCAATCGAATTTTCCAGCGCATCGCGGGAATAGTCGGAGGCCTGTCTCGCCGTTTCCTTGACCCGCAGCAAGGCGCTGATCATCTTCTCTCCAGCGCTCTCGGTGAGCGCTTCATTCTGCTCGCGGACGTCCTGTATGGCCTGGGAAATGTCCGCGATCTGCTGGACGACGGACTGGCTAGCCTCGTCACTTTCGTCGCGCAATTTCCGGATATGCTGCTGTTGTTCGGTGACCGAATGGTCGGTTTGTGCGACCTGTTGGGCGACCCGGCCAGCGTCTTCCTGTGCCTTGCGCGCCTGGCTGGCGATCTGGCCATAGAGGGCCAGGCTTTCCCGGGATTTCTCGGAAACACGCTCGAAGGCCATCGGCAGGGTTTCATCCATTTCGCGGGCGCTGCTGTCGAGTGCGACCAGCAATTTCTCCATTCGCTCGATCATGCCGTCGGCGGCGCTATGGCCATTTTCGAGCGTCTGCCGCAGCGCGGCGCTGTTCTGTTCCATGGCCGACATGGCAAAGGCCAGTTTGGCGGTCTTTTCGCCGCCGTCATTGTCGAGATTTTGCATGTTTTCGGCAATGTCGGAGATATTCTGATTGAGCGTGGCGGTCAGCGCTTTCAGGCGCTCCTCTTCGGCATCGGCGACTTGACCTGCGCTGGCCAGCGCGGCTTCCAGCGCGTCCAGATCGTCTCGCATGGCCTGCGCTGATTCCGATGCTTCGGTAGCCAGTTCTGCGCGGGTCTTGTGTATCGCCGCTACCGTTTCTGCGGCGGTTTTCTGTAGCAGGGCGGTAAGCTGGCTCGAGCCGGCTTCGGCTTCCTGGAGCTGTTCTGCCAGGCTGGTCTTGATCCGCTCGGCTTCGATCGCGAGACTGTCCAGCGACTGGCCCGACTTGTCGGTGAGCTCGGCGAGACTCTGCTGCGCAGCGGTTCCCGCGTCCTGGATCTTGCCAAGCGTGGCCACCATTGCGGTCATTTCGGTCTGCGCGGTTCGTCCGGCATTGCCGATCTGGTTGGTTACGTCCTTGGCGGTGCTGATCACGACAGGGAGATGTTCGCGCAACTGTTCGAGATTGCGGTAGGCGGTGCCTCCGACATCGTCCAGCTTCTGCATCTTGCCCAGTCCGTCGTCGAGCGACTTGCGGATCAGGCCCGCAGCAGTGGTCAGCTTGTCCGATGACTGGCTGCCGAGCGATTCCAGCTCCCGGCTCTCCTGGCTCAGAAATTCCCGGGCAACGCTGAGTTCGTTGTTGACCGTCTTCAAACGGGTTTCCAGCAATTCGGCCTCGCTGCGCAAGGCAAGGCCCGCATCGGCAAAGCGATGGGCTTCGCGGGTGCTGTTGCGCATGAAGAGCAGATAGACAATCCCGAGCGTGGCGAGGGGCAGGCACCATTGGGTCAGCAGATCAATGCCGGCCCGGGCGGTGGGCATTGTTGTAAAAATGTCGCGATTGGCCCAGAGAAAGAATCCGGTCCAGCCGGCGGCGGCGATGGCAAACAGCAGCACCGGAAGCAGGCGGGAGCGCGAAGGCGGAGAATCGGTATCATCCGCATAATAGGTCCAGTCATCATCTGAAGAAACATCGCTATTTTCCTGATTTTCATCCGGAAAATCCTGCTGCGCCGGCGTATCACTCGCTGCGCTTGCGGTTGATTCTTTCTGGTCGTCGCCGGAATTTTCCTCCCGGTCGCGCCACATCCCGATAATCTTAGATTCACCTGCCATAAGACTATTTACCACAAACTCAGATCATAGAAACCATAAGTTAACCATATCGCGTGTAAGTAATGGCAATGTCATTCGATTACGGGGCTTTGGATGCCGCTCTGACGGCTGCAGTGGGGGATGACCAGTCGCTCATCGCAGAATTGCGTGCGGCATTCCTGGAAAGCGCAAAACGGCAGGTCGACCTGCTCGGAAGAGCCCGCTGCGACGCCAACTGGGAATATGCCGCATGGCGGCTCAAGGGGCTGGCGGCGAGTTT
>CAWUKF010000063.1:0-10681 GCA_963922745.1 uncultured Sphingomonadales bacterium | reverse complement strand
TTTGCGCAGGAACTGGCTGACAATGATATCGCCTTTATCGGGCCGCCGATCAACGCGATTGCCGCGATGGGGGACAAGATCGAGTCGAAGAAACTGGCCGAAAAGGCCGGGGTCAGCGTGGTTCCCGGCCATATCGGCGAGATCGACGATACCGAACATGCGGTGCGCATCGCCTCCGAAATCGGCTATCCGGTGATGATGAAGGCCAGCGCCGGCGGCGGCGGCAAGGGCATGCGGCTGGCCTGGAACGAGAAAGACGTCCGCGAAGGCTTTGAAGCGACCAAGCGCGAAGGGCTTGCCAGCTTTGGCGATGACCGCGTGTTCATCGAGAAATTCATCGAACAGCCGCGCCATATCGAAATCCAGGTGCTCGGCGACAAGCATGGCAATGTCATCTATCTCGGCGAGCGCGAATGTTCGATCCAGCGCCGCCACCAGAAGGTCGTCGAGGAAGCGCCATCGCCCTTCGTCGACCCCGAGATGCGCAAGAAGATGGGCGAGCAGGCTGTCGCTCTGTCGCAGGCCGTGGGCTATTACAGCGCCGGTACCGTCGAGTTGATCGTCGGGGCCGACAAAAGCTTCTATTTCCTGGAAATGAACACCCGTCTTCAGGTCGAGCATCCGGTCACCGAATATGTCACCGGTCTCGATCTGGTCGAGCAGATGATCCGCGTCGCCTATGGCGAGAAATTGCCGCTGACCCAGGACGAAGTGACGCTGACCGGCTGGGCGGTTGAAAACCGCGTCTATGCCGAAGACCCCTATCGTGGCTTCCTGCCGTCGACTGGCCGCCTGGTCAAATATCGGCCACCTGAGGCGGAAGACGGCATTCGTGTCGATGACGGCGTAGCCGAGGGCGGCGAAGTCTCCATTTTCTACGACCCTATGATCGCCAAGCTGATCACTTATGGCGAAACCCGGATCGAGGCGATTGACCGTCAGATCGACGCACTCAACCGGTTCGAGATCAAGGGCCCCGGCCACAATATCGATTTCCTCTCGGCGCTGATGCAGCACGAGCGGTTCCGCGAAGGCAATATCACCACCAATTTTATCGCCGAGGAATATCCCGACGGGTTCCATGGCGCGCCGGCATCCGACGAGCTGCTGCGCAATCTTGCCGCCATTGGGGCCTTTGCCGCCACCGCTCATGCGGACCGTGCGCGCCGCGTCGACAATCAGCTCGGCAAGCGGCTCGACCCGCCGTCCGAATGGCAGGTCAAGATCGGTGACGCGGTGATGGAGGTTTCGATCTCCGAGGAAGAAATCACGGTCGACGGCCAGGATGTAGACCTGTCCACCGAATATACGCCGGGCGACAGCCTGATCCTTGCCGAGGTGGCGGGCAAGCCGCTGTCGGTCAAGATCGCCAAGACCGCCGACGGCTTTGCCCTGAACAGCCATGGCGCGACCCACAAGGCGCGAATCCTGCCGGCCCATGTTGCGCAGCATGCGGTGCATATGATCGAAAAGATCCCGCCCGATCTCTCCAAATATCTGCTTTGCCCGATGCCCGGCCTGCTGGTCGCGCTGCATGTTAAAGTTGGCGAGGCGGTTGTCGAAGGCCAGCCGCTGGCCGTGGTCGAAGCGATGAAAATGGAGAATATCCTCCGTGCCGAGAAAAATGGCGTGGTCAAATCTCTGGAAGCTGCACAAGGCGATAGCCTTGCCGTCGATGCCGTGATACTCGAACTGGAGTAACAGTCGTCTGGGGGAGGGCAATGGATGGCCAGTGAAGCAGCAGTGGCGGGGCAGCGCGAACCGACCCAGAAGGAAATCCGTCTGGTCATAGCGGCTTCGTCCGCCGGCACCATTTTCGAATGGTATGATTTCTTCATCTACGGCACCCTGGCCGCGCTGATCGGGGCAGCCTTTTTCCCTTCGGAGAACGAGACCCTGCAACTGCTGCTGGTCTGGGCCGGGTTTGCCATCGGCTTCGGCTTTCGCCCGCTGGGCGCAATCCTGTTCGGATATCTCGGCGACAAGCTGGGCCGCAAATATACGTTTCTGGTGACGGTGACCCTGATGGGTATCGCCACTGCAGGGGTCGGCCTGATCCCGAACGCTGCCAGCATCGGCATCGTGGCGCCGATCATTGTCATCCTGCTCAGGATCATCCAGGGTCTGGCGCTGGGCGGAGAATATGGCGGTGCCGCCATCTATGTGGCCGAGCACGCGCCACGGGAAAAACGCGGCTTCTACACCAGCTTCATCCAGGCCAGCGTGGCCGGTGGTTTCGTGCTCAGCATCGCGGTGGTTCTCGGCTGCCGCTTCCTGATTCCGCCGGAAGAATTTGCCGCCTGGGGTTGGCGGGTGCCGTTCCTGCTGTCGATCGTCCTGCTGGCCATATCGCTCTGGATGCGGCTCAAGCTTTCGGAAAGCCCGGTGTTCAGGGCGATGAAGGAAGCGGGCGAAATGGCCGGCAATCCCTTCACCGAAAGCTTTACCTATCCGGGCAACAAGAAACGGATTTTTGTGGCGTTGTTCGGCATCACCGGCGGGTTGACCACCATCTGGTACACGGCCTTTTTCTCCGGTCTGTCCTTTTTGCGCGGCCCGATGCGCGTGGACGAACTGACGGTCGAGATCATGGTATTCGTCGCCGGCCTGATCGCAATGTCCTTCTATCTGTTTGTCGGCAAATGGTCTGACAGGGTAGGGCGGAAGAAGCCGATTATCATCGGCAATATATTGATCCTGTTGCTGCTCTTCCCGAGCTTCTGGGCGCTTGGCCATCTCGCCAACCCCGGTCTGTGGGACAGCGCGAAGTCCGCACCGGTGCAGGTCGCCGGCCAGCAATGCAGCACCGATCCCTTCGCGGACCTTGTCGGCAGCAAGCCCAGCGATTGCGGTAAAATACTGGAAGCGCTGACCGCCAGCGGCGTGCCCTATGAGGTGGTCGAGGCCGATCAGCTGCGCGTGACGGTCGGCGGGAAGCTATTGCCCATCGCCGAAAGTCTCGCGGCAAGCACGGCGGATCGCAAGCTGGCGATTGAAAGCCAGCTGGCAGAGCGAGGCTATGACTTTTCGGCTCGCCAGCCTTCTACTCTGGCGCTGGTGGGGATTGTTGGCGTGCTGATGTTACTGGGCGCCCTGAGTGCCATGAACTATGGTTCGGTCGCGGCGCTGCTCGCGGAAATGTTCCCGGCCAAGATCCGCTACAGTTCGATGTCGATACCCTATCATATCGGGGCGGGCTATTTCGGCGGTTTCCTGCCGCTGATCGCCGGCTATATCGTGGCGCGATCGGGCGATGTCTATGCCGGACTCTGGTATACATGGATATTCGTCTTCATCGCACTGGTCGTGGGCTGGTGGGGCATCCCCAACGATCCCGAAGCGGCGCTCGACGAAGACCGATAAAAGCCCTAACGCTCGACCCATGAGTGATCCGAATATCCCGATCCCGGCGACCGCCCGAGTGAAGCTTGATCGCGCCGCGCTGGTCGCCAATTGGACCGCGCTGAACCGATTGTCCGGCAAGGCGAAAGCCGGGGCGGCGGTAAAGGCTAACGCCTATGGTCTCGGCGTGCTGGATGTTGTGCAATATCTGCTGGCCGCCGGCTGTGACGATTTTTTCGTTGCCAATTGGCAAGAGGCCCGTGAAATCCAAGACCTGACTGCCGGCAAAGCATCGGTCTCGGTATTAAATGGTGTACGCGAGGCGGACATGCCGTTCGCCCGGCAATCACCGGCAAAGCCGGTGCTCAACAGCCTGGAGCAGGTAAGGCGGTGGCAGGCAACCGGGCGGACCTGCGATATTATGATCAACAGCGGTATGAACCGGCTTGGCATCAACCTCGAAGACCTGGGCAAGGAACTTCTGGCGGGGCTGAGGATCGATATCGCGATGAGCCATCTCGCCTCCGCCGATGAGGATGGGTCGCAAAACGGCGAACAACTGTCGCGCTACCGGTCCGCGCTGGAAACACTGCCAGGGTGTCGAACAAGCTTGGCCAACAGCGCCGGAATCGCGCTGGGCGAGGATTATCATTTCGAAGTGACGCGCCCTGGTCTGGCTCTTTATGGCGGGGTTCAGCGTCCGGAACTGGAGGGGATAATCCAGCAGGTCGCGATCCCGCAGGCGGAAATCATCCAGGTCCGCACCCTCGATAAGGGCGACAAGCTGGGCTATAACGCGCAATATATTGCCAAGCGGTCGCATCCCGTGGGCATTGTGGCGATGGGCTATGCAGACGGCTATTTACGCGGCTTTTCCAATCGCGGGATATTCCTGTATCAGGATAGCAAGCTGCCGGTTCTTGGGCGCGTTTCGATGGATCTGATCGCGATCGATCTGAGCAATGCACCGGACCTTGCGGAAGGCAACTGGGTGGATTGCGATTATGACCTGCCGACCGCATCCGCGCAGTCGGGACTGTCGCAATATGAATTGATCACCGGCCTGGGCAATCGCTTGCCCCGGGAGTGGGTCTAGCGCCTCGGAAAGCGGGCGCAGCAACGCGCCTGCACAATCGAAAATTGCTGCGCAAAAATGCTGCACAACAAGAGAAGTTGCGGCAATGCACAAATAGGTTTAGTGCGTATGCAACACGAAAATATTGGATGGCTAGGCTGGCGGTTTGACGGCAGCATTTCTAGCCATCGGGAGCTCATATGGCCAAGTCCAAGAACACCAACCCCGGCGATCCGATCGTCATTAAAAAATACGCCAATCGTCGCCTGTATAATACCCAGACATCCAGTTATATCACGCTTGATTTTCTGGCCGAGATGACCCGGCATGATCAGGATTTCATCGTGGTCGACGCCAAGACGGGTGAAGATATAACCCACAATGTGCTGACCCAGATCATCGTCGATGAGGAAAGCAGCGGCAAGCAGATGCTGCCGGTCAAGTTCCTGCGCCAGCTGATCTCGATGTATGGCAACAGCATGCAGTCGCTGATGCCCTCCTATCTCGAAGCGTCGATGGACAATTTCCGCAAGAACCAGAAACAGTTCCAGGAAGCGGTCGAGGGTGCCCTTAACAAAAATCCTCTGGGCCAGATGGCGGTCAAGAACCAGAAACAGTTTCAGGAGGCAGTCGAAAATGCGCTCAAGGCCAGCCCTCTGGCCGGGGTGTTCGAGAAGGCCCTGAGCCTCGGGCATAATAATGGCTCGCAAAGCGAAGAATCGATACAGGAAGAAATGTCGGAAAAGGATGCCGAAATTCTTGCCCTGAAACAGCAGCTGGCCGATATCCAGTCCAAGATCGACAAGCTGGACAGCTGATCACCGGAACCCAATAATCCGCAGGAAAACCAAGTGAAGAAAAATGCCCTTTCTATCGCGCGCGAGGATGATTTCGCGGCGTGGTACCAACAAGTCATTGCCGAAGCCGATCTCGCCGAGGAATCCGGCGTGCGCGGCTGCATGGTCATGCGGCCCTGGGGCTATGGCATCTGGGAACGGGTGCAATATCTGATGGACCAGCGGATCAAGGCGACCGGCCATGAAAATTGCTATTTCCCGCTGTTCATCCCGCTCAGCTATTTCGCCAAGGAGGCCGAGCATGTCGACGGCTTCGCCAAGGAAATGGCGGTCGTTACCCATCATCGGCTGATGAAGAGCGAGGACGGCGGCCTGATCGTGGATCCCGAAGCGAAGCTGGAAGAGCCGCTGGTGGTGCGGCCGACGTCGGAAACCGTGATCGGTACGGCCTTCGCCCGTTGGGTGCAGAGCTGGCGTGACCTGCCGGTGATGATCAACCAGTGGGCCAATGTTGTGCGCTGGGAAATGCGGACCAGAATGTTCCTGCGGACCAGCGAATTTCTTTGGCAGGAAGGCCATACGGCGCATGCGTCGAAAGCCGAAGCGATGGAAGAAACGCTCAACATCCTCGAAATGTACCGGGAATTTTCCGAAAATGTGCTGGCGATGCCGGTGGTTGCCGGAGAGAAACCGGAGAATGAGCGCTTTCCGGGTGCCGACGCAACCTATTCGATCGAGGCGATGATGCAGGATGGCAAGGCGCTGCAGGCGGGCACCAGCCACTTCCTCGGCCAGACGTTCAGCAAGGCCCAGAATATCCGCTTCCAGGACAAGGAGGGCGAGTTCCAATTTGCCTATACCACGAGTTGGGGCACCTCGACCCGGATGATCGGCGGGGTCATCATGACCCATGGCGACGATGACGGCATGCGGGTGCCGCCGCTGATCGCGCCCTATCAGGTGGTGATCGTGCCGATGCTGCGCGACAAGCCGGAAGATGAAGAGGTGCTGGATTATTGCAAGGCGCTGGCAAAGGAGATCGGCGCGTTGAGGGCATTTGACGAGCCGGTTCGGGTGAAGCTCGATATCAGCGGCGCCAAGACGCAGACCAAGCGCTGGTCCTGGGTCAAGAAGGGCGCGCCGGTCATTCTCGAAATCGGACCGCGCGACATGGCCGAGGACAAGGTGGCGATGATCCGGCGCGATGCGCTCTATCAGGATAGTGGCAAGCTGGACACGAAGTTTCTTGCCAAGGCCGAATTCCTGCCCGAAATTCCGGCGCTGCTGGAAGAAATCCAGACGGCGCTGCACAGCGAGGCCAGAGAACGGCTCGAGCGCAACATAACGCGCGGTGTCGAGCATTGGTCGGATGTCGAACGCTTCTACAAAGAGAACAAGAAATATCCGGGCTGGCTGGAAGTGCAGTGGTGCAAGGCCACCGGCGCCGAGCTCGAAGCGATCGAGGAGCGGCTCAAGAAGCTGAAGCTGACCTTCCGCAATGTGCCGGTGGATGCCGCTGCCGCCGATGGCAATTGCATTTTCAGCGGAAAGCCTGCGGATGAACGGATCATCATCGGCAAAGCATATTGATGGCCGGGCCGAAGAAGCCACACAAACCCAAGCAGGTTCCCAGCCGCAAGCAGATTCTTGACCTTATCGAACGGTCCGACAAGGAGGTTGGCAAGCGCGAGATTGCCAAGGCATTCGGCCTGCGCGGCTCTGACAAGATCGCGCTCAAGGCGCTGCTCAAGGATATGGCGGATGAGGGATTGATCGACAGCACCCCGGGCCGGGCCTTTCACAAGATGGGCGGCATTCCGAAAGTGACGGTGCTGAAGATCGTCGAGATCGACGGCAACGAGGCGATCGGCATACCCGAGAAGTGGGAGGCGGAAAGCGCTCCTGCGCCCAAGCTCAGGATCAAGGAAAAGGGTCGGCGCGCGGCGCTGGCAATTGGCGACCGGATTCTGGCGCGGACCGAAGAGCGCGGGCAGGGGCATGTCGCCTTCCTGATGAAGAAACTGGCGCAGAGCAGCGAGATGCTGCTCGGCATTGTCGAGAAAGATGAAAAGGACCGTTACTGGCTGAAACCGGTCGACCGCAAGATCCGCCGCAGCACCGCCATTCTGGATCTGGGCGAGGCAGAGCCGGGCAATCTGGTGCTGGCCGAACCGGTCAAGCGCGGTTCCGAGGTGAAGGCGCGGGTCAAGGAAATCCTGGGCGATCCCTTTGCGCCCAAGTCGTTCAGCCTGATCGCGATCCACAAGTTCGAGATTCCGCTGCATTTCCCCGATGCCGTGATCGAGGAAGCCGAGCAGGCGACGAAGCTGCCGGTCTCCGAGGAGAAGCGCGAGGACCTGCGCCATCTGCCGATCGTCGCGATCGACCCGGCGGATGCCCGCGACCATGATGACGCGATCTGGGCGGAGCCGGATGACAGTCCGGACAACAAGGGCGGTTTCAAGGCGCTGATCGCGATTGCCGATGTCTCCTATTATGTCCGTTCGGGCAGCAAGCTCGACCGCGAGGCCTACAAGCGCGGCAACAGCGTCTATTTCCCCGACCGGGTGGTGCCGATGCTGCCGGAAGCGTTGTCGACCGACGTTTGTTCGCTGAAGCAGGGCGTCGATAGGGCGTCGCTGGTCTGCCACGTCACGATCAATTCGAAGGGACAGGTGATCGCTTCCCGCTTCACCCGGGCGATCGTCAAACTGGCCGGCAATATCGCCTATGAGGATGCGCAAGCCGCGATCGACGGCAGGCTTGACCATCCGCTGAAAAAGAAGGCGCTGGAGCCGCTGTGGGCCTGCTGGAAGCTGCTGGCCAGGGCGCGTGACGAGCGCGAGCCGCTCAATCTCGACCTGCCAGAAAAGCGCGTGGTGCTCGACGATCAGGGCAAGATTGTCGAGATCGCGATCCGCGAGCGCCTCGACGCGCACCGCGTGGTCGAGGATTATATGATCGTCGCCAATGTCGCTGCCGCGAAGATGCTGGAATCGAAAAAATCGCCGGTCATCTATCGCGTCCACGAGACGCCGTCGCGCGAAAAGCTGATCGCGCTCAAGGACTATCTCAAGACGTTCGACATGAGCTTCGCGCTGGGTCAGGTGATCAAGCCGGCGGTGTTCAACAATCTGATCGAGCAGGTCGACGACGAACTGCTGCTGCCGCTGGTCATGGAACAGATATTGCGCAGCCAGACCCAGGCTTATTATGGCCACACCAACATGGGCCATTTCGGCCTGTCACTCGGCAGCTATGCGCATTTCACCAGCCCAATCCGCCGCTATGCCGACCTGATCGTGCACCGCGCGCTGGTCAGCGCCTGCAAGCTCGAACAGCCGGTGCCGGACAATGAGGCGATCCCCGCCTATTCGGGACTGGGCAAGGAAGAGGCCGCACGTCTGGAAATCATCTCGGAGAAGATATCCAAGCTGGAGCGCCGTGCGATGAAGGCGGAATGGGAAACCGTCGACCGCTATATCTCCGCCCATCTCGCGAACCGGGTCGGCGAGGTCGTGAAATGCCGGATCACCGGGGTCCAGAATTTCGGTTTCTTTGCCACCGTGGAGGATCTCGGCGGCGATGGTCTGGTCCCGGTGCGCACGCTCGGTGCGGAACGGTTCGACTATGACGAGGCGAAGCAGCAACTGACCGGGATGGACAGCGGCACGACCTATAATATCGGCCAGAAGATCGAGCTGCGCCTGGTTGAGGCCAACGCCGCCACCGGCAGCCTGCTGTTCGAACTGGCCGAGGGGGCCAACCATATGCCAGGCAGACCGGCTCCGCGCCGGCCCGGCAAGGGCAAGCCGCATCGCAAGGGAAAACCGGGCAAACCGGCCAATGTCCGCGGCCATATGGGCAAGAAGCGGCGGAAATAGGAGCAGGTTGCGGAAAGGCAACCAATCGACCGAGTCAGGGTTGTCCGGTCAGCAGAAAAGGAAGCCTAGATGTCCCGACTTCTCCCCGCCCAGCCGGTGCCCGACTTCACCTTGCCGATGACCGATGGCGGCAAGTTCCAGTTGAGCCAGCGTCTCGGCGACAATTTCACTTTGCTGCTATTCTATCGCGGCGTGCATTGTCCGATCTGCAGGATGCAATTGCGCGACCTGCAGGGCCATCTCGCGGCTTTTGCCAAGCGCGGTATCACCGTGGTTGCCATCAGCATGGACAATAAGGAGCGGGCTCAGAAGGCGGCCGAGCAATGGGAAGTCGACGATCTGATGATCGGCTACGGCCTCGAAGAGGCTCGGGCCCGCGCGCTCGGCCTGTATATTTCATCTGGCCGTCCGGGCAGCGACGAGCCGTCGGTCTTTTCGGAGCCGGCACTGCTGCTGGTGAAGCCGGACCAGGCCCTGTATTTTGCCAGCATCCAGAGCATGCCGTTCACCCGGCCCTCGCTCGATCAATTGCTGCAGGGCCTCGACTATGCGATCGAGTCGAAATATCCGGCCCGCGGCGCGCTGCCGCCCGGCGCTTCAGCTTAGCCGGTCAATCTGTTCCTTGCTCAGCGATCCCGGTACCACCATCACCGGGCAGGGCAGGGAGCCCGCCTCGGTAGCGGCGAAATGACTGACCAGCGGTCCCGGTGCGCCGGTGGCCGCGGCTCCCAGCACCAGCGCCGCAAGACCATCGACCTCGTCCATCATCTCGCGCACGACCTTTGGTCCCTTGCCCTGCTTGACCGTGATCGAGGGGCGAATCCCGGTTTCCTCGAACAGACTGCCGGCGGCACCCGAGACCAGCGCTTCGGCCCGGTTCTTCGCCTCTTCCTCCAGCGTCGCCTGGACACCGCCCCAGGCAACAAAATCCTCTGCTTCCACCAGCGCCAGAATGTGCAGGGCGCTGCTTGTTTTCATCGCCCGGCGAGAGGCGAAACGCAGCGCCAGACTGGCCTCGTCGGTCTCGTCGATCACCACCAGATATGTACGCATGAACCCTCCTCGTCCTGTCAGAAATACCTGTTGCGATAAAAATGCTCGCAAGGCAAGCGACCGCCCTTGACGCCATAGGCTCAATGTTGGACAGCTTCAGGCGGAAACAGGACTTATTCAGGAAAGATACCCGGCCATGCCCATCAATCTGCAAATGCCTGCGCTCTCCCCGACCATGGAAGAAGGAACACTGGCCAAATGGCTGGTGAAGGAAGGCGACAGCGTTTCCTCGGGGGATCTGCTGGCCGAAATTGAGACCGACAAGGCGACGATGGAGTTCGAGGCGATTGACGAAGGCGTGATCGCGAAGATCGTGGTTGCCGAAGGCACCGACAATGTGAAGGTCGGCGATGTGATCGCCATTATCGCGGAAGAGGGCGAAGATGCCGGCGATATCGAAGCGCCTGCCGCTCCCAAAGACAAGCCGGCGGACAAAGCCCAAGAAAAGCAGAAAGCAGAACAGGAGCCTCCCATAAAGGAAGAAGCCAAGCCCGCATCGCCGCCGCCGTCCGAACCGAAAAGCGCGGCCA
>CAWUKF010000062.1:0-10689 GCA_963922745.1 uncultured Sphingomonadales bacterium | reverse complement strand
CCGGGTGCCGGCTGCCGCATTGGCCTGCGCGCGCACGAGCAGTTGGTCCAGCGCGGTGCCAATGCCCGACAGCCGCTGGATGAAGGCCAGCATGTCCGACTCGCTGTCGACCTTGTGCGTGTTGATCAGAAAGGTCGGAAAAAAGGACTGCAGGCCATTGTGCTGGTGCAGCACATAACGATTGGTCCGGAACGGCACCCCCGCTTCCGCCTGCTTGAGATTATACAGCCAGATATCATAGGATGTCTTTGCCTCTGGCGAGAGCTCGGCATAATCGAAGCGGCCCTTCATCTCCGCAACGGCTTCTCGCAGCCACGCCAGTTCCCGGTCCGCTCCCGCCTCGCTGAAATCGTCAATCAGGCCATAGTCGGTCTTGCGCCCGATCGCCGTCTGCTCGATCGGGCTGAACTTCAGCTGTTCCTCATATTTTTCGTCGAACCACTGGTTGATCCGGTCGGTTTCGCTCGCCGCTTCTGCTGCAGCCTGCTTGGTTGCAGCCGTCGCTGGAACAATGGGCAGAGCGGCAAAGCCCGTCATTAAGATCGGAAATAAGAAGAATAAGCGGCTTCTCATAAGACATCATCCTGTCGCTGATATTTTCAATCATGCTTCATTGCACAGATGGCACGATTTGCAAATCGATCAGGCAATCACACGGCTGCCGACAAAAAGATTTATCCCTAGTTATGTGCCGTTCTAGGGTGCAGCTTCATTGCCGCTTCTCCAGCAGTTCGGATAGGGAATTTCAATTCCCTCCAGATCCAATGTTCTTAAATCGACCTGCGATAGCGATCCTTGGTAAACGCTCCCAACAAACTTTTGATCGGATGCGGGACAACCGTGGTCCAACGAGATTTTGGGTTTGGGAAAGGTTCGATTGCCAACCAGTTCGGGGCAACTTTCATCCTGAGTTCCATCCAACACCATTACATAACCCCAATCGGAAGGCTTGATGCATCGAAGCTTGTACATCTCTGGAACCAGACTGTAAGAGCTGAGTTCTTCTGCACATAATAAAGGCTTTCCTTCAATCCGGCCCTTCCCAGAACATCTGCTATCCAGTTTATCTATCGCAAATATCCACTCCAATCGATCGAGCACGCTTGCATGAATCTTAATTGGGTTCGACGCGACCGGCGCCATACCTTTCCGATAGGCATAACTGGTAAAGGCGGAGGGTTTGCGAGATTGCCGATACAAAATTTTATTCTGCGGGCCATCCCGTTCCGGGTCATGAACCGAGCTCAGTCGATCCTCCGCTGCTCCCAGACCAAATGGCAGTAATCCAAAATTATTCTTTTGGATTTCCGACAACATCCAGTTCAGCGAAACGGCCGGCAGGGAACCGTCCAGTAAGCCGTCATGTTCATAAGTGCCGCCAACATCAGCATGAGCTCCAGAAAACCACACCTCTTGTGTTTCCTCGTGCTTGTTTTGCCGATCCCTCAGGCCCTTGCATGGCTCGAACATCTTTGGCCCGTCCGCGAGGATCGGGGTAAAACTATAAACGCGGTTGTCATCCAGGGACAGGGCATGAAATATACGTCTGACATTGCAAGAAGTAAGGAGATAGTGGTCAGGGCCTTCGAGCGGATTCTCGCTTCCGTCGGGAAAGCCTAGCGCAGCTACCGTATCCCAAATCATCAGCGCCTCAATCGTGACCAAGCTATGCGCGTTCCGATAACCGGAATCTCGCTCCGGATGCGATGACAGCTCTTTCGTCAGATGATATTTATCTTGTACCCGACGGATTCTTGAATCGCGTCTTTTGGCATGACTCTCGAAGCTTTCATGCCCCTTGCTACCGGTCTTATAGGCATCGAAAAGAGCATCAACAATTTGGCTCCGCTCTTTTTTAGGCAAAGCACTGAGATCTGGAATGCCGGCGCTATACAGGAAACCTCCTAGCACTCTCACAGCATATGAGCCTCGACTGAATCCGCTCAGGTAGATTTCATCCCCAGGCTGCCAGACGCGGGTAAGGAAGCTATAAGCATTTTTAACATCCTGCCCCATCCCTGCACCCATGGAGAGACCGAATAGCTTGGCATCGCCGCTGCCAACCCCCTCTGCATACCAAGTTGCGATCTGCTTGTCCTGACGTAAGGGCGTATAGCTATCGACCATCTCAAAAAGTCTGCCCGCATTCGTTCTCGATGTCAGTGTGTTGGAAGTGCCATCAATCGTGATGAAAATAACCTTTTTCGGGGATACTCCGGCTCTATCGAAATAGATTCTATTGTTATGCAAAGTTCCGACTTCACGAACCGCACAAGAATTCAGTAAAATTGCACAAGTTATCAGGAATAAAATTCGCATATTGCCCCTGCTCAATTCTAGCACAATTGGGGCCAGCTGCAAAGTGCGCAAAAAAAGGGCCGGAAGTTTCCTTCCAGCCCCTTCTGATTGTTTGTCGGCTTGTACCGGACGGTTGGGTTTAGAAGCCCATTCCGCCCATGCCGCCGCCCATGCCGCCCATGTCGGGCATGCCGCCGCCAGCCTTGTCGTCTGATGGCAGTTCCGCCACAGCCGCTTCGGTGGTGATCAGCAGGCCGGCAACCGAGGAAGCGTCCTGCAGGGCTGCACGAACAACCTTGGTCGGGTCGATCACGCCAGCCTTGACCAGGTCTTCATAGACATCGGTCGATGCGTTGAAGCCGAATTCCTTGCTCTTCTGGTCGAGCATCTTGCCGGCAACAACCGCGCCGTCAAAACCGGCATTTTCAGCGATCTGACGGACCGGAGCCTGCAGTGCACGACGAACGATGTCGATGCCGCGGGTCTGGTCGTCGTTGATGCCTTCAACGCCTTTGAGGGCCGCCGTAGCATAGAGAAGCGCAGCACCGCCGCCCGGGACAATGCCTTCTTCAACAGCCGCACGGGTTGCGTGCAGCGCGTCGTCGACACGGTCTTTCTTCTCTTTCACTTCCACTTCGGACGCGCCGCCGACCTTGATCACGGCAACACCGCCAGCGAGTTTCGCCAGACGTTCCTGCAGCTTTTCCTTGTCATAGTCGGAGGTCGTGTTTTCGATCTGGTTGCGGATCGCTTCGACGCGTGCTTTGATGTCGCTCTTCTTGCCAGCGCCGTCGACGATCGTGGTGTTATCCTTGTCGATCGTGACATTCTTGGCTTCACCGAGCATGTTCAGCGTAACGCTTTCCAGCTTGATGCCGAGGTCTTCGGAGATCATTTCGCCCTTGGTCAGGATCGCGATATCTTCGAGCATCGCCTTGCGACGATCGCCGAAACCGGGAGCCTTGACCGCAGCGATCTTGAGGCCGCCGCGCAGCTTGTTGACCACGAGGGTCGCGAGCGCTTCGCCTTCAATATCTTCAGCAATGATCAGCAGCGGACGTCCGGCCTGCACAACGGCTTCCAGAATCGGGAGCAGTGGCTGCAGGTTGGTCAGCTTCTTTTCGTGGATCAGGATATAAGGGTTGTCGAGTTCGGCAACCATCTTGTCCGGATTGGTGATGAAATAAGGCGACAGATAACCGCGGTCAAACTGCATGCCTTCAACAACGTCGAGTTCAAAGTCGAGACCCTTGGCTTCTTCAACCGTGATCACGCCTTCTTTGCCGACCTTTTCCATCGCTTCAGCGATTTTTTCGCCAACTTCACGATCGCCATTGGCGGAAATAATGCCAACCTGGGCGATCTCGTCGCTGCCCTTGACGTCCTTGGAACGCTTCTTGAGGTCCGCAACCACGGCGAGAACTGCCTGGTCGATACCGCGCTTCAGATCCATCGGGTTCATGCCGGCCGACACGGACTTCATGCCTTCCTTGACGATCGCCTGGGCGAGAACGGTGGCAGTGGTGGTGCCGTCGCCAGCAACATCGTTGGTTTTCGATGCGACTTCACGAAGCATCTGCGCGCCCATATTTTCGAACTTGTCTTTCAGTTCGATTTCCTTGGCAACCGAAACACCGTCCTTGGTGATGCGCGGTGCGCCAAAGCTCTTGTCGAGCACGACATTGCGACCTTTGGGGCCGAGGGTAACCTTAACGGCGTCGGCCAGCGTGTTCACACCCTTGAGGATGCGCTCGCGAGCGTCGCGGCCGAATTTTACGTCTTTAGCAGCCATGATATTGTCTCCTGCTTAATTGATTGAAATGATGATGGGGTAAGCGCTTACTTCTCGATGATGCCGAGAATATCGCTTTCCTTCATGATGATCAGCTCTTCGCCGTCGACGGTGACTTCCGTGCCGGACCATTTGCCGAACAGGATCTTGTCGCCTTTTTTGACATCGAGCGCGGTAACCTTGCCGGCATCGTCTTTCAGGCCAGCGCCGACAGCGACAACCTTGCCTTCGGACGGCTTTTCCTGGGCGCTATCCGGAATGATGATACCGCCTGCGGTTTTGGAGTCCGCTTCAACGCGGCGCACCAGTACACGGTCATGTAATGGACGAAATTTCATAGATTTCCCTTTCTTGTCCAATCCAAATCTCTCCTGACCAGCGCTTTCGCTGCCGGTCGCAAGAGCAGAATCTGTGTGAATTAGCACTCTATCCTTTCGAGTGCTAACGGAGCCCATGTAATAGCTATTCATCCGCCGTCAAGGGAAAGGGCATAAAATATTTCTTGCCATTTTTGCTGGATTTCCAAGGCATTGCGAATCAATTCGCTGGCAATCCCTGTTGCGCCGGAGCGGTCGTGTAACCGGATCATCGCCGCCCGCGAATGAATTTGCGAGCCCACATTGGCGGGTTCGACCCAATCCCCCCGTTTCTAGAGAGGAAATATAATGTCTACCATGATCAAAACAACCGCCGCTGCTGCTGCCCTGGCTGCCGCTGCAACCCTGTCCCTGTCGGCCACCGCTGCCGAGGCCGCCGGTGCCAAGGAAAAATGCTTTGGCGTCGCGCTTGCCGGCAAGAATGACTGCGCCGCCGGACCGGGCACCAGCTGCGCCGGCACCTCGACCAGCAATTATCAGGGCAATGCCTGGAAATATGTCGCCAAGGGCGAATGCGCCAAGCTCGGCGGCACCCTGACCGCGCACAGCGGCAATGCGAAACCGGTTCCCAAAAAGGGCTGATCGCGCTAAATTCCGTGGATGACCGCTGTTCCTGATCCTTGTGCTTCGCTGGCGATGACTGTGCCGAGCTCCCTCCCTGTTTGGGGTGGCATTGGTCTGAAGTCCGTACATTATCAGGATGTACTGGACGATGCCGAAAGCACGGGACGCGCCTCATGGATCGAGGTTCATCCACAGAATTACTTCGGCGATGGCGGTCCGGCGCACCGCTGGCTCACTGCCATCGCCGAAGTCTATCCCCTGAGCTTCCACAGCGTCGGCCTGTCACTCGGCAGTGCCGACGGGCTCAACACCGCCGATCTGGAAAAGCTGGCCGCGCTTTGCGACCGCTACCAGCCGGCGATGGTTTCCGATCATCTCAGCTGGAGCGGCAACGCCCATGACCGCTATCCCGACCTGCTCCCCATTCCCTATACAGGAGAAGCGCTCGACCATATCGCCGGAGAAATCGGCAAGGTCCAGGACCGGCTGCAACGCCCCATCCTGATCGAGAACCCCTCCCGCTATCTCTCCTATCGCGACGATGACATGAGCGAGACCGATTTCATCCACGCCCTGTGCCGAAAGGCGGGCTGCGGCCTCCTGTTCGATATCAACAATGTCGAGGTCACCGCCACCAATGTCGGTCTCGATAGGGACGCCTATATCGACGCCATCGACCCGGCCATCGTCGGCGAAATCCATCTCGCCGGCCACGCCCGCGAAGAGCACGCCAGCGGCCCTCTACTGATCGACGATCACGGCTCTATGGTCAGCGACATCACCTGGCGCCTCTATCGCCGTTTCATCGACCGCGCCGGCGCCCGGCCGACCCTGATCGAATGGGACAGCAATATCCCCGATTATGCCGTGCTGATGGCCGAGGTCGCCAAGGCGGACCATGTTCTGGGCAAGCAACAAGCCGGCGAGCCGCACCATGTCCTCGCTCGCTGACGGCCAGACCCGCTTCATCGCCTGCCTGCAAAAGGGTCCCGGCCATTTTCCCGCCGACCTGTTCGCCGAAAGTAACGAGCGCGCACTGCTCGGGCTCAAGGCCCATGCCAATACCATTTCCCATGCCCGGCTGGTGGCGCTGGAACAGGCCTATCCGAAATTGCACGAGCATCTGGGGCATGAGCAGTTCCACGCCCTGTCCCGCGATTATGTCGAGCAGGACCATATATTGGCCTGCGACATCAACGGGATCGCCGCCGATTTTGCCCGGTTCCTGGCAGACCGGAGCCGCGACGCCGCCGCCATTGATCTGGCCCGTATCGAATGGGCGTGGCTGGAAAGCTATCGCAGCGCCGAAGCCGAGCCGCTCGTCCTGGACGATATCGCGACCCTGGACGAGCCGGAGCTGCTGGCCTTGCCGATCGCCCCCCATCCGGCCCTCCGCCTGATCACCCTCACCGCTCCGCTCTCCCCGCAACTCGCCGAACTGGGCGAGAGCGAACCGCACACCCTGATGATCGTCCGCCCGCAAGCCCGGATATTGTTTCATCCGCTGACCGCCCGGGAACAGGCCGTTGCAGAAAAAATACCCGCTGCCGCCACCATGGGTAACCTTTTGGACCATGCCCTCGAACTGGGTGAGGAAGCCGCTGCGATGCAGCAAATCATGATGCTCATCCAGGCCGGCGCGCTGATAAAAAACGAGGAATAGAGACATGACCAACAGGGTGGCCAAATTGACAGAGCGATTGAGCGGAGCGCTCCCCGAGGGCATTGCGCTGCTATTCACCCGGGTCGCGCTCGCCGGTATTTTCTGGCGTTCGGCCCGCACCAAGGTCGAGGAGGGCAGCCTGCTGACCATCAAGGACACGACCTTCTTCCAGTTTTCCGATGCGCCGTTCAACCAGGTGCCCGTTCTCAACGGAGATCTCGGGGCCTATGTCACGACCTATATGGAGCATCTGCTGCCGATCCTGCTGCTGTTCGGCCTGGCGACGCGGCTGGGCGCACTCGGCGTACTGGCCATGACGATGGTGATCCAGATCTTCGTTTTCCCCGAAATGGCGGTCTGGTGGCAGACCCATATCCTGTGGGTGGCGATGGCGCTGGTCCTGATCGTTCGCGGCGGCGGCCTGTTCTCCCTCGACCGGCTGATCGGCCACAGGCTGGGCTGACCCGATGATCGCCCATGAAGAAACCTTTCGGCAACTGATGATCAAGGCGCAGGGCGGCGACAAGCTCTGCTATGCCAGCCTGCTCGCGGAATGCGAAAAATGGCTGCGGCGCTATTACGCCCGCAAGATCAATCCGGCGGCGATCGATGACCTGGTGCAGGAGACGTTGATCTCGGTTCACCGCAAACGGGCAAGCTATGATCCGGAAAGACCCTTTCTGCCCTGGCTGGCCGCGATCGGACGCTACCGCTGGATCGACAGTCTGCGCAAGATTTACCGGCACGAGCATGACCAGCTTTACGAAGAGATGGTCGCCGATCCGCAGGACGAGGACGTCACCGCCAAAGTCAGCCTCGAACGGCTGCTCGGCATGATCCCGGCAAGACAGGCGGAGGTCATCAGTCTCGTCAAGATCGAGGGACTCAGCATAATCGAGGCCGCCGCGAAAACCGGCCAGTCTGAATCCTTGGTCAAAGTGAATATCCATCGGGGACTCAAAAAAATGAGCGCCCTAATCGAGAGTGAGTAAAATGAGTATATCTGCAAATAGTCTGATCGAAGGACTGGTCGAGGAACTGGAACCGGTTCGGACATTGAAACCAAAAAGCGGGCTGGCGATCGTCGGCGGCCTGACCCTGTTTGCCCTCATCGTCGTCGCGGCCACGCTCGGCGTGCGCAATGACCTGATGATGGGCATGGCCGACGAAATGTTTTTCCTGCGCAGCGGCGTGCTGCTGATGCTTGGCATTGCCACCGCGATCACGGTGGTCAACATGGCAAGGCCCGGTGTTGGAAAATTGAGCCGCGGCTGGATCTGGGCGCTGATCACCGCCGCCCTGTTTCCGCTGACCGCTGCGATCATGAGCGCGATCAACATGCCGCCGGTTGAGGCGCTGCGTCCGATGGAAGGGCTAAAATGCCTGGCCGTCAGCGGTATCGCTGCGCTGACCATCGGTGGCGGCCTGACCTATTGGCTGCGGCAGGGAGCACCGACTTCGCCGGAACGGGCCGGCTGGCTCATCGGCATTGCCTCGGGTGCGCTCGGTGCGGCGGCCTATAATATCCACTGCCCGTTCAACGATATCTATTATATCGGCCTGTGGTTCACGATTCCTGTCGTGATCAGCGCGGTTTTGGGAAGGCTGGTCGTTCCCGCTCTTATCCGCTGGTAATATGGCGGCCCGATCCCATATAAGAGGGATCAAACCCGTCACAACAGGAACAGATATATGCAATTTGCGCGCGCGGCTTGGAAATTTCTGGTCGCAATAAAGGATGGCATGGTGCTGATCGCCATGTTGCTGTTCTTTGGCGCGCTCTATAGCCTGCTGTCCTCGCAGCCGAACAGCGCAGCCATTCGCGACGGCGCGCTTCTGCTCGACCTGAATGGCGTGATCGTCGAGGAACCGGCAGCGACCACCTTTGAGGATTTTCTGTCCGGCAGCACCAACAGCCCGCGCGAATATCGATTGCGGGATGTCGTCCATGCCATCGATGCCAGCGTCGGGGATGACCGGGTCAAGGCGATCGTGCTCGACCTCGGCAGTTTTGCCGGCGGCGGCCAGACCAGCCTGACCGATGTCGGCGCAGCGCTCGACCGGGCCAAGAAGGCGGGCAAGCCCATCTACGCCTTCGCCAGCTTCTACAGCGACGACAGCTATCAGCTCGCTGCCCATGCAACGCAGATCTGGCTGGATCCGATGGGCGGCATCATCTTCGCCGGACCCGGCGGTAATCGGCTCTATTATAAAGGCCTGATGGACCGGCTCGGCGTCACCGCCAATATCTACCGCGTCGGCACCTACAAGAGCGCGGTCGAACCCTATATGCGCGCCGACCAGTCACCGGCCGCGCGCGAGGCGTCCCAGGCGCTGTACGGCGTGCTCTGGGACAGCTGGCTTGCCGAGGTCGCCAAGGCACGGCCAAAGGCGGCGATCCAGCCATTCGCAAGCGATCCCGCCACCTTTGCCAAAGGCGCAAGCGGCAATCTGGCGAAAGTCGCGATGCAGCAGAAGCTGGTCGACAAGCTCGGCGACAAGACCGCCTTCGAGCGCTTCGTCGCGGACAAGGTCGGCACCGATGAAGTCCCGTCGCCGGACAGTTTCAAGAGCATCGACTATGACGATTTTGTCGCCGCGCACCCCGTCGACACCAGCGGCTCTCCCATCGGCGTAGTCACCGTTGCCGGTGAAATTGTCGATGGCACAACCGGTCCCGGCATGGCCGCCAGTGGCCGGATCGCCGAACAGATTTACGAGGCGCTGGATGATGACGAGATCAAGGCGCTGGTCGTCCGCATCGATTCCCCCGGCGGATCCGCCTTCGCCAGCGAGGAAATCCGCCTCGCCCTGCTGGAAGCAAAGAAAAAGAAGCTGCCGATCGTCGTCTCGATGGGCGATGTCGCGGCCAGCGGCGGCTATTGGGTCGCCACCGCCGGTGACCATATCTTCGCCGAACCCGACACGATCACCGGATCGATCGGGGTGTTCGCGGTCTTGCCGAGCTTTGAAAAGGCCTTGGCCAAATGGGGCGTGACTGCCGACGGCGTCCAGACCACGCCGCTGTCCGGCGAACCCGATTTCGTCGGCGGCTTCAGCGAGGATCTGAACGTCATTCTGCAGTCCGGTGTGGAAAACAGCTATGGCGATTTCATCAGGCTGGTGGCGACGGCGCGCAGGAAGACACCGGCGGAAGTCGACACGATCGGTCAGGGCCGCGTCTGGGATGGTGGCACCGCGCGGCAACTGGGACTGGTTGACGGCTTTGGCGGCATGAAGGAAGCGCTGGCCGAAGCGGCCAAACGCGCCGGTCTGGCGGAAGGCGACTATCATCCGCAATATCTTGATCCGCAGTCTGAGCTGTCATGGCTTCCCTTCGACGGCATCCCGTTTATCCGTCAGGAAGCCGCATCGGTAAACGGTGTTGTCGGCTGGGCGGCACAAAGGCAAAAGTCGATCGTCAGCCAGGCGCTGACCACCGCGCAGGGCTTGATGGCACGCGAAGACGTCCAGGCCCTGTGCCTCGAATGCGGGGCGACCATCCACCGGAATACAAACGCTGCAGCCAACTGGTTTGACCGGTTGCTGGCCTATTCCTTCTCTTCGGCTCCCCGATAGGCGGGCAGCGACAGGCCCTTGACGATGGCTAGTGCGCGCAGGGTGAATCCGGCGACAAAGGCGACCAGCGCGGCAATGATTCCCGGCATCCCGGTTTGCGCCAGCAGCACGAAGGAAAAGGCCGAAAGCGCGCCGGCGGTGACGTAGAGCTCAGGCCGGACGATGATCGACGGCTCCCCGGAAATCAGGTCGCGGATCACACCGCCGACGCTGGCCGTAATCACGCCCATGATCGCGGCGGGCAGCGGGTCGATACCCAGCTGCAGCGCCTTGGCGGCCCCGAACACCGAATAGGCGGCAAGGCCGATGGCATCGAACCAGTCGACCGCCGCCGGGCGCCAGAATTTGACCGGCGTGACCCAGACCAGCAAAGCGATGCCAAGGCAGAGCAGCGGCACGCGCGTGTCCTGCACCCA
>CAWUKF010000061.1:0-10961 GCA_963922745.1 uncultured Sphingomonadales bacterium | reverse complement strand
TGGCGGTCAGGCCGGCTGACCCATGAGTTTGCCAGCACTATGCTGGATATGCCAGCGCGGCCGGACCAGCCGGTACTGATGCGACCGCGCGACATGCCGCGGCGTGGCACGGGCACATCGGTACCAAGGCGTATTGCCCTGATTCACGCGCTTGCGCATATCGAATTCGTGGCGATTGATCTGGCGTTCGACATGATTGGGCGCTTTGGATCGCAATTTCCGCAGGCGTTCACCGACGACTGGATGCGAGTCGGAGCCGAAGAAGCCATGCATTTCGTCCTGCTGGACCGGCGGTTGCGGGCTATGGACTGTTTTTACGGCGCGCTTCCGGCGCATGACGGCCTCTGGGACAGCGCCATGAGCACAGCTCATGATGCATCGGCCCGGCTAGCGATCGTGCCGATGGTTCTCGAAGCGCGGGGGCTGGACGTCACGCCGGAAACGATTGAGCGTTTCAAACGGCAGGGTGATGATCTCACGGCCAAGGTGCTCAACCGGATTTATCACGACGAAATCAAGCATGTGCATTTTGGGACGAAATGGTTCGAATATGATTGCGAGAGGCGCGCCTTTTCGCCTCATCAGCATTGGCGCGAGCTGGTAAAAAACCACTTCAGAGGCGGATTGAAGCCACCATTTAACGACTCAGCGCGCCGGACAGCCGGTCTGACCCAAGAATATTATTCAGGTATTGAATAGTTAACCCTTATGAATTTACACCAATACTCGATCGACAAACGGTCAACGGGGACAAAGGTTCCAAAAAATTTTAACGCCATGATTTTCATGGGTCGCAATCAAAAGGTTCGATCATTTTATGACCGAAAACATAGTCGCTTTATTCCGAAAATCTGTGCGCAAGATCACAGCCATTGCCTTTCTCGGCTCAGCAATGATTTTTTCCACTGCCGCATCTGCGGAAGCCGCGTCAGACTCCAGCATCCCGGTTGATGTTCTCAAGAGTCAGGCTGCAGAAAGTGCCCTCGGTGAAGCTGACCCTGCTTTTCGAATGATCTTCAACAACTGGTCCGGCCAGGGCAAGACGGATGCCGTCAAGCTGACCATTCCTTCGCGTAAGCCGGTAAAGGACTTTACGCTGACCAGCTCTTACGGTTTCCGCTCTGATCCATTCAGAGGCCGCCGTGCCAATCACAAGGGCCTTGATATGGCCGGCCCTATCGGAACCCCTATTTATGCTACTGCTGACGGTATCGTCGGTCGTGCGCAATGGGTGAACGGATATGGAAAATATATCGAAATCAACCACGGCAACGGTATCCAGACCCGCTATGGCCATATGTCGCGCCTCAACGTCGAAGCCAATGCTCGCGTAAAGAGCGGCGACCTGATCGGCTTTATGGGCTCGACCGGCCGTTCGACCGGCAGCCATCTTCATTATGAAGTGCGCATTGCGGGCGAAGCGGTCAATCCGATTCCGTTCATGCAGTCGAACGATTTCCTGATTGCGCAGAAGCTGAATTCCGGCGTTGCATTGGGCGGTCCGGCGGAATAAGATATCTTATACACCTTTGGGAGAGGGTGCCTGAAGGAGCGGTTCGAGCTTAAGGCTTGCCGCTCCTTTTGTTTGTCCCTATCTTGAGACCATGAACGAGGCCCTCGCACCCATCGAACAGGATATTGTCCTGACCCCCAATGCCGCAAAACGCGTGGCGGCGATCGCCGGCAAGCAGGGCAAGGCCGCGATCTTGCGGCTGGCCGTTGAAGGCGGAGGCTGTTCGGGGTTCCAATATCGTTTCGGTCTGGCCGACAGTATCGAAGATGATGATATCGCGGTCCAAGAATCGGGCGTTACCCTGGTAGTGGACGAGATCAGCCTCGACCTGGTCCGCGGCAGCGCCGTGGATTTTGTCGAATCGCTTGGTGGTAGTGCCTTCCAGGTGACCAATCCCAATGCAGCCTCGGGGTGCGGCTGCGGCTCCAGCTTTTCCATCTAAGTGAAAATAGCCAGCTTCAATATCAACGGCATCAAGGCACGGCTGCCGCGGCTGCTGGAATGGCTTGAAGAAACCAAGCCAGATGTTGCCTGCCTGCAGGAAATTAAGACACAGGACGAAGGCTTTCCGATCGAGAAATTCGAGGAAATCGGCTATGGTGCGATCTGGCACGGGCAAAAGAGTTTCAACGGCGTCGCGATCCTGGCGCGCGACCAGGTGCCGGAAGAGGTCAAGCGCGGCCTGGATGGCGAACCCGAAGACGAGCACAGCCGCTATCTCGAGGCCAATATCAGCAGCAAGGACGGGCAGAAGGTTCGGGTTTCGAGCATCTATCTGCCGAACGGCAATCCCCATCCCGGACCAAAGTTCGATTTCAAGCTGCGCTGGATGAAACGGCTGCGTGATCGCGCCGCCGAAATCTGGGAGGAAGAGGTGCCGGCGGTGCTGGCCGGCGACTATAATGTCATTCCCCGCGACAATGATGTCTATTCGGTCAAGGCGATGCAGGACGATGCGCTGATGCAGCCGGAAAGCCGGCAGGGCTATCAACGTATTCTGAATGATGGCTGGACCGACGCTCTGGGCGTGACCTATCCTGCGGGCAATATCTGGACCTACTGGGACTATCGCAGTGGCGGCTGGCAACGCGACCAGGGGTTCCGTATCGACCATCTGCTACTCAGTCCGCTGGCGGCCGACGCTCTGAAAAGTTGCGGCGTCGACAAGGAACATCGCGGTCGGGAGAAGGCCAGCGACCATACGCCGGCGTGGGTGAATCTGGATCTGTGATCCGCCGAGGGCGACAGTCCGTCCCGGGGACTAGAGCGGCTTGTCGTAGATCAGATATTCCCGGTTGATCTTGGCATCAATCGCTTCGGCAATTGCCACCATCCCCTGATTATCCTCAAGGATCCAGCCAATTTCGGCGTAGCGGGTACCGAAATCGGCAACTGCGTCGCGGCGGATATATTCGATCATCATGAAAGCCATCTGGCTCGCCAGCCGGCTGTTGTGCAATTCCTTTTTGACCCCCATCAGCGGCACACGCATCGATTGCGCCTTGGGGAATTTCAGCCACCAGAGCAGCTTGATCCAGCCGAACGGCAACAGCGAACCCTTCAGACCCCGGATCACTTCGTTCATATTCGGAAGGGTCATCATGAAGGCCACGGGCTCGCCATCCAGTTCGGCAATCCGGATTAGCGCCTCATGAACGATCGGCTTGAGGCTTTTTCCGGCATGATCAATCTCGTGGTCGGTCATCGGCACAAAGCCCCAGTTGGTCGACCATGCGTCGTTCAGCAAACCCATGATGATCGCCGCGTCGCGGTCGAAATGCTTCTTGTCGACCTTGCGGATGACCAGCTTCTTGTTCCGCTCTCCCGACGCCACGATGCGGTTGATCAGCTCCGGAAAGCCGTCCTTGACCGGCAGGTCATAGGTGACCAGACGCTTGGCAACCGAATAGCCCATATTCTCGATCCAGCCCTGATAGGCGGGATTGTGATGGCCCATCATGATCATCGGGCTGTGTTCGTGGCCTTGCGTCAGCAGCCCGGGCTCCTCCCACACTGACAGGCTGATCGGGGCCAGTACGCGGGTCATGCCCTGCTCGGCGAGCCACCGCTCGGCTGCACGAATCAGGGCGTGCATTACCGCTTCGTCCGCTGCTTCCATCATGCCCCAGTTGCCGGTTCCGGGTCCCATGCCCTGTTCCGGGGGCTGTTGCAGAGCGAGTTCATCGATATGCGCGCTAATTCGTCCGACCACCTGGCCCTGTCGCATGGCCAGAAAGAACTGAACCCTGGCATGTTCGAAAAACGGGTTTTTCCCGGGCGTGATGAGATTGCGGACTTCCGACCGTAGCGGCGGAACCCAGTGCGGGTCACGGGCGTTCAGTTCATAAGCGATATCGATAAACTGACCGGTCTGGGACTTGGTCGTAACAGCTTCTATCACTATATCCTGAGCGGCCACCATATTTTCCTTCCGTTTCGACGGCTGGCTGTGACGTTAATCGCCGCGCAATGTCAAGGGCGTGAGCAGCTCTGCTGTCTTGTCCTTGCCATGATCTCGCCACGATATGTTGCTCTAGGCGGTACAAAGAATTTGCAGGTGTTTATGAACTCGACAACCACCATTCCGACCAATGTACCGAAAGCGGCCGCCGATTCCCGCCTGGGCTCGGCATCGGTTTTCGTTCCCGAGGACAATGAACTGATCCGGACTGCGGCGAAGGTCACTCGTGACCTCAATACGCCGAAACCCGCTATCTACTGGGCCGATTTTCTGGCGTCTGTGGCCGTGGGCTACGGTTCGCTCGCCGGTGCGATCTTCGTCGAATCGATGGTTCTGGCGCTTTTGTTCGGGCTGATCGCCGTTCTGGCCCTTTACCGGGCCGGCAGCTTCATTCACGAACTGACCCATGTCCGCCGCAATGCATTGCCGGGCTTTCATTTTGCCTGGAACGCATTGTTTGGGGTACCGATGCTGATCCCATCGTTCATGTACGAAGGCATTCACAGTATCCATCACCGGACGAAGAAATATGGCACCGTCGAAGATCCGGAATATCTGCCGCTGGCGTTGATGAAGCCCTGGTCAGTACCGCTGTTCGTGTTGGTCGCGGCGTTGGCACCGGTCGCGCTGTTGTTCCGCTACGCCGTTCTGGCCCCGCTATCTGCCGTCATCCCGCCGTTGCGCAGAATTGTGGTGGAACGCTATTCCGGGCTGATCATCAATCCCGAATTTCGTCGCAAGCCGGCGGAAGGAGAGCTGAAGCGCCGCTGGCTGGCCTGCGAGACAGGAGCCAGTATCTGGGCCATTGCACTGGTCACGATGGTCGCGACGGATATCATACCGATGCGCGCATTCCTGATCTTTCTTGGGGTGATGTCGGGCAGCGTCGTATTGAACCAGATTCGCACTCTGGTCGCACATCTATGGGAGAATGATGGCAGCGAGATGAGCGTGACCGGCCAGTATCTCGACAGCGTCAACGTGCCGCCGCCGGCGACTCTACCGGCTCTCTGGGCACCGGTGGGCCTGCGTTATCACGCATTGCACCATCTGCTCCCAGGTGTTCCCTATCATAGTCTGGGCGAGGCGCACCGGCGGATCGCTGCCGAATTGCCGAAGGATTCCCCCTTCTACAGGGCGGATCATGACAGCCTTTGGACGCTGGTCACAGGTCTCGTTCGCGGCAGCGCCGGCAGAAACTGAAACGGCTATTCCTCGGTTCGAATCAGCACCGTTTCGCCGATCAGGAAAAACAGGAGAAACGGTGCCCAGGCGGCCAGCAAGGCCGGATATGCGCCAATATTGCCCATCGCCAGCGCGAAATTGTCGGCAACGAAATAGGCAAAGCCCAGTGCCATGCCGATCACGGCGCGGACGAACAGCTGTCCGGAACGGGCCAGACCAAATGCGGCTACCGCGCCCAGCAACGGCATCAGGATTGATGACATCGGTCCTGAAATTTTGTGCCACCAGCCGGCCTTCAGGCTCATCGTCGGGCGACCCGCTTGCTCCAGTTCACCGATGGCGCCGCGGAGCGCGAAAATCGACAGGCTGTCGGCATCGACACTGCTTAGCGTGAACTGATCGGGACGAATGGTATCGCCGACCAGCAATTCGGGTGATTTTTCCTCGGTGCCGGTGCTGACATTGAACCGGGTCACGTTGGTGAGAAGCCAGCCGTTTCCAGTGAATCGAGCCTCGTCTCCGTGCATGAGAGTATTCAGTTCATTGGCAGTGCGATTGTAGATTGTGACCCCGCGCAGCTGGGCCTCATCCCCCCGTCCGATCACCGTCCGTGCATTGATCAGATCATTGCCATCCTTGACCCACACATTGGTGCGAATGTTGCTGGCGACCGGTATCGGCCCGAAATCCACTTTCTCCCACTGTGTCAAGCGTGCGGTGGCAGGGGCGACCAGCGTTTCATTGAACACAAAGGACAGCATCGCGACACCCATGCTGGTGACGATCAGCGGTGCAAGAATCTGGTGCGCCGACAGGCCGCCCGCCTTCATTGATATGACTTCGCTGTTCTGATTCAGCGTCGCAAGGGTAATGATCGTGCCAAGCAGCACCGAGAAGGGCAGAAAACGGGCGATGAGCTGCGGAGCCCGCAGCGAAACATAGGTCCACAGCTCGGCTTCGCCATTGCCCGGATGGGCGAGGATTTTGCCGCTCTCGCCGAGCAGATCGAGCGCTTGCAGCACCAGCACCAGCAGGGCCAGCACGGCAAGGGTGCGGATGATGAACATTTTTGCCATGTAGATGGCGAGCGTGCGGGAGGGGAAAAAGTCCATGTCCGGCTATTCCTTCATCATCGCGCGTTTGCGGTTGAAACTGAGCAGCCCCTTGAAGACCCCGCCGAATTTCGAGAAGGCCTTTTCCAGCGCGCCGATCGGCTGGCCGCCGGGGACATGGGCTGCCACGTGATACATCCAGATGATCAGTGCGGCGAACAGGCAAAAGGGCACCCACAGGGCGATGATCGGGTCGACCAGGCCGAGCGAGCCGATATCCTCACCATATTCGTTGACCTTGTGATAGGTCACGATCATCACGATCGACAGGAAGACGCCGAGTGCGGAGGTGGAGCGTTTCGGCGGGACCGCGAGCGCGACAGCCAGCAGCGGCATCAGCAGCATCATAACCACCTCGACCATTCGGAAATGGAAATTGGAGCGGGTTTCATTGCGTTCGGTTATTGGGCGCTTCGTGTCGCTGCCGAACCGCACCAGTTCCGGAATCGTATATTCCAGATTCTTGCCGCCGCGCGAACGGAAGGATTCGATCTTCGGCAGATCGATCGGCAGATCGTGGTTACTGAAACTCAATATCCGTGGTTTTTTGTAATTCGGTGCATCATGGACCAGGACGCCATCGGTCAACCGCAGAATGATCGTGTCTGGATCATCGGTCGCGAGGAACTGACCACTTTTGGCCGTCACCGAGACGGTCTGTCCCTTCTTGTTTTCAGCGCGGACGAACATTCCGCTTAACTTTGTACCATTGTCCTGGCTTTCCTCGATGCGCAGCGTCATCCGGCTGCCCAGGTTGGTGAATTCCCCGACCTTGATTGACGCACCAAGCGCGCCGGATCGTAATTCAAAGCGCAGCTCTTCGTAATAATAGCGGGACAGCGGCTGGATGAACCCTACGAGCGCCAGATTGACCAGCATCAGCGCCACCGCGAACAGGTACGGGACCCGGAGCAGGCGTCCGTAGCTTTGGCCCACCGCGCGAAACACATCGAGTTCGGAACTGAGCGCCAGTTGCCGGAAAGCGAGCAATATGCCCAGCAACAATCCGATCGGGATGCCCAGCGACAGATATTCGGGAATCAGGTTGGCCAGCATGCGCCAGACTACGCTGACGGGACCGCCTTCTGCGGCGACAAAATCGAACAGCCGGAGCATCTTTTCCAGCACAAGCAGCATTGCTGCGATCACCAAGGTGCTGAACAGCGGCAATGCTATCAATTTTGCCAGATAGCGATCGGTGGAAGTCAGCAGTTTCAACTTGTTGTCGCCCTATCACCATGTTTTCGCCGCAAATCAAATCCATACCTGATGGGGAGATCGGGGGCTGATTCTTGTCCGCGCCGGAGTATTGGCGCGGGTATAACGACTAGGAGCTATTACGTCATGTTGAAATTTGCGGCTTCCATCGCATTATCGACCACCCTTTTGCTTTCCTCTGCCCCGGCTTTTGCCGGCGGTCGGGAGATACCCAATGACATGCGCCTGTGCCGTTCCGGCAAGGGGCCCGCAGTGAAAGTCGAAATCGACGGCCTGAAAGAGGCAACCGGCAAAGTGCGTGTCCAGAGCTATCGAGGCACAAAGGACGAGTGGCTGAAAAGTGGTGCCTGGCTGAGCCGGATCGAAGTGCCCGTTACCGGCAGAAGCATGACCTTCTGCATGCCGTTCAGCAAGACGGGCGAATACGCAATTGCCGTTCGCCATGACCTGAATGGCAATGGCAAGACCGATATCACCAGCGACGGCGGCGGCATGTCGAACAATCCCAGTATCAGCATCTTCAACCTGGGCAAGCCAAGCTACAAGAAAACGAAATTTGCGCTCGGCAATGAGGTCAAAACCATCAGCATCAGCATGAAATATATGTGATGCGTCATGTGCACTGCATAATTTGGGGCTAATTTATGGCAAATGTCGCACTTCTTTCCAATCCGAACTCAACCGGAAACCGGGCGATTTTGCCAGAAGTCAGATCTTATTGCGTCAAGCACAGCGATGTTTTCCATTACGAAGTCGATCATGTCGACGAAATCGCCAAGGCGCTGGAAACAATCGCCCGGGTGAAGCCGAAAGTTTTGGTGATCAATGGTGGTGACGGAACCGTTCAGGCGGCGCTGACCGAATTGTACCAGGGCGGCCACTTCGGGGACAGCCCGCCACCGGTCGCCGTATTGCCCAATGGCAAGACCAATCTGATAGCGCTTGATCTGGGAGCCGAGGGCAATCCGCTGAAGGCGCTGGAACGGATCGTCGAACTGGCCAAGCATGATCTGCACGAACATCTGGTGTCCCGGGAGTTGATCGCGCTTTCCGATGGCGGCAAGGACAGCAAGGTCGTGCTCGGCATGTTTCTGGGCGGCGCTGGCCTGTCAGAGTTCATTCTTTACTGCCGACACAAGATATATCCGCTCGGATTGCCCAATGCCGCGGCCCATGTGCTGACGGTCTTTGCCGCGCTGGCCTCGGTCCTGTTCGGTATTCGGGGCAAGTTTCTGCCCAACCGGTCGCGGCCCATCAAGATATCGCTGATCCGCGACGGCCAGTTCCAGGGGAATTTTGCCGTGCTCATTGTCACGACGCTGGAGCGACTGTTGCTGATGAAGCGATCGATGCGGAACCAGAATGCGATCGGACGGATGCAGTTTCTGGCGATCGACCAGCAGGCCGGAGCCATCGTTCGCTTTCTGCTTTCGGTCATCTTCGGACGGCTGGGGAAAAATGTCCAGAAGGGTATCCATCTGGAACGCGGAGACACCATCCGGATCGAGGGCGAAGGCAGCAATGTGTTGATGGACGGAGAATTATTTTCTGCACAGCCAGGGCAGCCGATCGTGCTGAAATCAACCAAGGCAGTATCCTTCCTTCGGTTGGCCGCTTGAGCTAAGGCCTTTCGCGTGAGCGAACTCAAATCCCTGATTACAGAAGAACTGGCACGGCCCGTAGACCCGCGCGTTGCGGCTTTTGCAGCATCAATTGCCGCGCAATATGGCGATGCGTCGCGGGCGGTGCTTTTCTATGGGTCCTGCCTGCGGACCACCGAGCTTGAAGGTCAGATGCTCGATTTCTACCTGATCGTTTCCAGCTACGAGGCGGCTTACGGCAAAAGCTGGCTGGCGCGAGCGAACAAGCGACTGCCGCCCAACGTCTTCCCCGCAGAACATGGTGGACTGGTTGCGAAAGTGGCCGTGTTGAGCGAAAAAGATTTTTACCGGCTGAACCGGATCGGTGCCAGCGCGGTCAGCGTTTGGGCGCGATTTGCGCAGCCCTCCCGACTGGTCTGGCAGGCCGATGACGCGGCACGGGCTGGTGCGGTCGAGGCGATTGCAGGCGCTTCGGTCACCCTTTTTGACATGACCTTTCCGATGATGGGCATTGATGCAGAATATACTATTCTGGATCTTTGGAAACGCGGCTTTGAACTGACTTATGGCGCGGAATTGCGGGCCGAGCGCAAGGATCGTTCCGATTCGGTCGTGGATTCCGATTCCGGGCGATACGCCCGTTTTGGACCGGCTGTCGTAGAGGAGATTGCCAAACGGGAGAAAGCCCAAGGCAAAAAACTAAAAATCGTAGCCTCCCGCGCTGCGGTTGAAAAAAGATGGCGGCAATTGCGGCGCAATGGCAAGATCTTGACGCTGGCCAGGCTGGCCAAGGCCTCCGCGACTTATGCCGGTGGCATCGATTATCTTGCCTGGAAGATCAACCGCCATGCCGGGACGGATTATGTGATCAAGCCGTGGCAACGCAAATGGCCGATCCTGGGCGCGCTGGTGATGCTGCCACGATTGATGATGGGTGGCGCGATCAAATGAATCGGTCTTTGAAGGGAAAAAGAATATGTCGCATCGGTTAGAGAAACATCCGATCCATCTTGGCCTCGGGGCCACCGCAGTAATCCAGCCGGAAATGACCGGCGGCATGGAATGGTATGCAGGATATGGCGAACGGCATGGCGATGACGGCGCCGAGGGGAGGCTGGTAGCCATGCACACATTTACCGAAAGCTGGAATGCCTGGGAAATGCATCCGAAAGGCGCGGAAGTGGTGCTGTGCACCGCAGGCGAAATTACCCTGATTCAGGAAATGACCGACGGCATTTTGCAAAGTACGACCTTGTCGGCTGGCGAATATGCGATCAACGCGCCGGGAGTCTGGCATACCGCCGATGTTGATGGATCCGCCACGGCGGTTTTTATCACGGCAGGCGCAGGGACCGAGCATCGTCAGCGATAGGGTTGAGGGATCCTGAAACGCGTTCAGGATGCTATCGATCCTTGTAATCGGGCTTTCTCTTGGCGAAAAACGCCTTGGCCGCTTCCCGGCTGTCCTCGGTCATCGACAGCATCACCTGCTGCCGGTCTTCGATGGCGAGCGCCGCTTCGAAACTCTGCGCATCGATATTGCGATTCAAGGCATCCTTGGAAAGGCGCAGACCCATCGGCGCGGTATCGAGCATTTCTCCGGCTAGCGACAGCCCCGTCGAAAGCAGCTTGTCTTCGTCGACGACCTCGCTGATCAGACCATGTTTTTCGGCCCGTTCGGCATGGATGAAGCGACCGGTCAGGATGAGTTCCGACGCAATCGAGGCACCGACCATGCGCGGCAGGAAATAGCTGGACCCCATATCGCAGCCACCAAGGCCGATCTTGATATAGGCGGCATTCATTTTCAGGCTCGGTGCGCCATAACGGACATCGCTGGCAAGCAAGAGCGAGAAGCCGCCGCCGCAGGC
>CAWUKF010000060.1:0-10969 GCA_963922745.1 uncultured Sphingomonadales bacterium | reverse complement strand
CGCCGCCGCCGCTTGCGCTTGGGCCGTTCGCCGCCTTCGTCGCGGGCTTCCTGGTTGCGCGATCCCGAGTTACGCTCCTCGGCTTCCGCCGCTTCCGCTTCGTCTGCGTGATCGTTTTCGACCTGGTCGTCATCATCGTCATCGTCTATAATGGGTTCGAACTTGGGCATGTTCTTCGGCGGACTGCCGGAGGTCTGGATGTCCATCCGCGCGCCTTCGGTCTCTCCATCGGGAACGATCTCGATCGAGACACCATAGCGGTTCTCGATATCCTCGATTTCGTGACGCTTGCTGTTCAGCACATAGATGCAGGCTTCCTGGCTGGTGCGCAGCGTGATCTGGCTGGCCTTGCCCTTGGCGGCTTCCTCTTCGAGCAAGCGCAGGACAGAGAGCGCGGCAGACGATGCCGTGCGGACCAGGCCGGTGCCTTCGCAATGCGGGCAGACCTTGGTCGAGGCTTCCAGAACGCCGGTACGGAGACGCTGGCGGCTCATTTCCATCAGGCCGAAGCTGGAAATCCGTCCGACCTGGATGCGGGCACGGTCGTTCTTCAGCGCATCGCGCATCGCCCGTTCGACCTTGCGGACATTGCCAGAGCGGTCCATGTCGATGAAATCGATGACAACCAGGCCGGCCATGTCGCGCAGGCGCAACTGACGCGCGATTTCGGCAGCGGCTTCCATATTGGTCTTGACCGCGGTCGCCTCGATCCCATGTTCGCGGGTCGAGCGACCGGAGTTAATGTCGATCGACACCAGCGCCTCGGTCGGGTTGATCACCAGATAGCCGCCGGATTTCAATTGCACTTCCGGCGAATACATGGCCGAGAGCTGATCCTCGACGCCATAGCGCTGGAACAGTGAGACCGGGTCGGCATAGCTCTTCACTCGCTTGCTGTGACTTGGCATCAGCAACTTCATGAAATTCTTCGCCGCGGCATAGCCGTTGGCGCCCTCGACCAGCACTTCCTCGATCTCGCGATTGTAAATGTCGCGGATCGCGCGCTTGACCAGATCGCTGTCGCTGTGGATCAGGCTGGGAGCGGTCGCGCTCAGTGTCTTCTCGCGGATTTCGTCCCAGAGACGTGCGAGATAGTCGAAGTCGCGCTTGATTTCAGGCTTGGTGCGGGAAAGACCGGCGGTGCGGACAATGCAGCCCATGCTGGTCGGCAAATTGAGATCGGAAATGATCGACTTCAGCCGCTTGCGGTCGCTGGCGCTGTTGATCTTGCGGCTGATTCCGCCGCCATGCGAGGTGTTCGGCATCAGGACGCAATAACGGCCCGCCAGGCTCAGATAGGTGGTGAGGGCAGCCCCCTTGTTGCCGCGTTCTTCCTTGACGACCTGGACGAGCACAACCTGCCGCCGCTGGATAACGTCCTGGATCTTGTAACGCTTGCGCAGGGCCATACGCTTCTGGCGTGCCTGATCGCTGGCCTTGGGCATGCTGCCCTTGCCGCGACCCTTGTTGCGGCCACCACGGCCACGACGACCGCCCCGGTTCTTGCTGTCCGCATTGTCTTCGGACGATTCCTCCTCATCGGAATCATCGTCGTCCTCGTCATCATCGTCGTCACCGGCATTTTCCTGGGGGATTTCGCCTTCGGTGACATCGATCGTGTCGACGCTGTCATCCTTGTCGACTTCGACCAGAGCGGTATCGAGCTCTTCGGTGGCTTCGCTGCGGACCATGTCGGCGGGCGAATCATCCTCTTCCTCTTCCTGGGCGCGCAGGGCGGCTTCTTCGGCCGCATGTTCGGCTTCTTCCGCCAGCAGCTTTTCGCGATCCTCTCTCGGGATCTGGTAATAATCGGGATGGATTTCGGAAAAGGCCAGAAAGCCGTGGCGGTTTCCGCCATAGTCGACAAAAGCGGCCTGCAGCGACGGTTCGACGCGGGTTACTTTCGCTAGATAGATATTGCCTTTGAGCTGTTTATGCTCGGAAGATTCAAAATCGAATTCCTCAATCTTGTTTCCCTTTACGACCGCCACCCGGGTTTCTTCCTGGTGGCGCGCGTCGATTAGCATGCGCGTAGTCATTCAATAGTCTCCTGACATGGAGTGCCGGATCAGAGCCCGGCGGGTCCATGCGATATAATGGGGATGACGGTTCTGTGCGCGCGTTCCTTTGATCAGGGGCGGGCGGCGTCATCCGGTTGATTTCAAATATTTCGGATAAAAATGTGTCTGCAACAACCGCATGGCTCTGGCCGTTAGCCAGAGTCTTTCCGCCCAAGGAAGCGCCTCCGTTGCGGAGAGCTTCAAAGCCGGTGATGTCATGCCTCATGTTGCGTCAACCTGGTAGATGCCGGATCATTTCCGGCATTTGGAGAACCATACCGGGATTCTTCCCGAAAGGTTCAAGCAGGCTGCTAGCACTGCTCGTGCTGATCGGCAACACAAACTATGCACGAATATATTGATTGCCTTCGTTCGCCGGTCGCCGCGAATCGTGGCTAATAGGCTGTTAACCTTGTCATTTTACGGCGCCTTACGAAAGCATCGTTAATCGCATCTTCACTCCGTTTTATCGCATGAAACATTGAGGAAGCTGCAATCGATGAAAATTGACTGGACCATATCGGCCCACAGGATGCATAAGCAGGGCATGGCCTTCGCTACAATTCTGGCATCCACGTTGCTGACAATCAACCCTGCGCAGGCAGGGTCGGTCAGCCGGATCGAGGCGAGCGGCTCGCAAATCACCATCTCTTTCGATGATCTGGTGGAAGGGGCCTCGGCCTTTTCCCTGGTCGGGCCCAATCGCATCGCCATCGATGTGCGTGGCGGCAAGGCGGGGCAGGGTGGTCAGGCTGCAGGCATGGTCAAGGCGGTGCGGCAGGGGCAATATAACCCCAATACCGCGCGGATAGTCTTTGATCTGGATCGGCCAGCCGTCGTTACCGGAGGCAGTTTTTCTAATGACGGCAAAATATTGAACCTGAGCCTGCAGCCAGTCGGCCAGAACCAGATCAGCTCGGGCAGGCAGTCATTCGTGCCGCCCGCCAATTTCCGCGCCGAGCCGCCGAAGAAAAGCTACAGCGTCAAGATGTCGCTCGGCAAACCGAAGGATTCGGTTCGCCTGCCGAAAATTTACGGTCCGAACGATCCGAGCCGACCGCTGGTTGTCATCGACGCCGGCCATGGCGGGCACGATCCGGGAGCGATTTCTCCCCATGGCAGTGCGCGCGAGAAGAACGTCACCCTGGCCATCGCCCGGGCGATCCGGGATCGGCTGGTTGCGGGCGGTCGGGTGCGGGTGGCGCTGACCCGCGACAGCGACGAGTTTCTGGTGCTGGAAGAACGCTATGGCATCGCCCGCCGGCTTGACGCCGATCTGTTCATCTCGATCCATGCCGATGCGGCGGGCAACGAGGACGCTTATGGTGCGACGGTCTACACCCTGTCGGAAGTGGCATCCGACCGCGAGGCCGCCAAGCTGGCCGCGCGCGAGAACAAGGCGAATATCATCAACGGCATCAATCTGGGCGGGGCGACGCGCGACGTTTCGTCGATCCTGATCGACCTGACGCAGCGGGAAACGATGAATGTTTCCGCCGACTTTGCCAAGTTGCTCCACCGCGAAAGCGCGCGGCAGATGACCTTCCGGAAAATTCCCCACCGCTATGCCTCGTTCGTGGTTCTGAAAGCACCCGACACGCCGTCGGTGTTGTTTGAAACCGGCTATCTGACCAACAAGGATGATGTGGCTTTCCTCAATTCGCAGCAGGGCCGGTCGAAAGTGGCCGCCGGTGTTGCCAGCGCCATCGAATCGCATTTCGCCCGCAAGCTTGCAATACGCTAGGCCGAAATCGCCGGACAGGAACAGGCACCGCTGTCGTCCAGGGACGACACGCGTTTTTCATCGATAATCGCTGGAAAATGGTTGCGAGCCGGTTTAGATAGCCGAGCCTATGGGAAATGATGCGTCAGATACGGCTGGAGAGAGCCTCGCCTACAAGCTGGAACGAAGCACGGGCAGCTTTTTCGAGCGGCTCGAAAAATTCTGGCAGAAGAAATGGTTCCGGCTGCTTGTCGCCTTTCTCGGCCTCTGCATTCTCGGCTGGTTTCTCGTCTGGCTGATCTTCGCCCGTGACCTGCCGGATGCAAACGCGCTGCGGACATATGAGCCGCCGCTGCCGACCGTGGTCCGTGCCTATGATGGCGAGCCGGTGCACAGCTATGCCCGCGAGCGGCGCGTGCAGCTCGAGTTCTCGGAATATCCGGCGCTGCTGGTGCGCGCCTATCTGGCCGCCGAGGACCGGACATTTTTTGAACATGGCGGACTGGACTATCCGGGCATTGCCACCGCGATCCTGACCAACATTACCAATAGCGGGCGACCGGTCGGTGCTTCGACCATTACCCAGCAGGTCGCGAAAAATCTGCTGCTGAGCAGCGAAGTATCTTATCGTCGCAAGGTGCGCGAAGCGATCCTGGCCTACCGGATCGAGGATGTGCTGACCAAGGAAGAGATACTCGAACTCTATCTCAACCAGATTTTTCTCGGTCGTAATGCCTATGGCGTGCAGGCCGCGGCGCAGGCCTATTTCGGCAAGGATGTCGACGCGCTGGCGCTACACGAGATCGCCTATCTGGCAATTCTGCCAAAGGGACCGTCCAACTATCGCCCCGAGGTACACGAAGAGCGCGCGATCAAGCGGCGCAACTGGGTGCTGGGAGAAATGCGCGACAATGGCTGGATCACAGCCGCGCAATTCCAGGCCGCTTCGGCGCAGCCGCTGGGCACGATTTCCCGTGCCGGCCCCCGGTTTGAAAGGGTTGGCGGCTATTTCATCGAGGAAGTACGACGCCAGCTGATCGAGAAATTTGGCGAAAACGAGAAGGCGGGGCCCTATAGCGTCTACTCCGGTGGCCTGTGGGTGCGCACCTCGCTGAACCCGGAACTGCAGGAATATGCCAAGGATGCGCTGCGCAGCGGATTGCTGCGGTATAGCAGCGGCAAGGGCTGGAGCGGGCCGATCAACCGGATCGAGATTGACGATCAGTGGGCGCAGCGCCTCGCCTCGACGTTCATCGGCACCGACTATGATAACTGGCAGATCGCGGTCGCGCTTCGGTCAGGCGGCGGTGGAGCGGAAATCGGTTTCTCCGATGGCACGACGGGCGAGATAAATTCCGTTCCCGGTGCCTTGAAGGCGGGTGACATTATCGCCGTCAGTCCACTCGGCGGCAGCCGCTTCCGGCTCGAAAATGTGCCCGAGGTCTCCGGCGGAATGGTCGTGCAGAATCCGCGCAACGGACGGATATGGGCGATGCAGGGCGGGTTTGACGACAGGATGAGCTCGTTCAACCGCGCGACCCAGGCCGAACGCCAGCCCGGGTCCACGATCAAGCCGTTCGTCTATGCCACCGCTCTGGAACATGGCATGACGCCGGCGACGCTGATCGCCGATGCGCCTTTCTGCGTTTACCAGTCCGCGTCTCTCGGACGGAAATGCTTCCGCAATTTCGGCAATTCCCGCGGCGCCGGCGAACAGACGCTGCGCTGGGGTGTCGAGCAGTCGCGCAACCTGATGACCGTTCGCGCGGCCAATGATGCCGGCATGGAAAATGTCGTCAAGACGATCAAGACCATGGGGATAGGCGACTACAAGCCCTATCTCGCCTTTGCGCTGGGGGCAGGCGATACCACGGTGATGAAGCTGACCAACGCCTATTCGATGCTGGCCAATCACGGGCGCGAGCTGACCCCGACGGTGATCGATTTCGTCCAGGACCGCAAGGGCAAGGTGATCTTCCGCGCCGACAAGCGGGTCTGCGAAAATTGCAATATGAACGACTGGGACGGAAAACCGATGCCGCGCCCGCGTCCGGCCGGCAAGCAGCTGATGGACCCGATGACCGCCTATCAGATGATCGATATCCTGGAAGGGGTGATCACCCGGGGCACGGCACAGAATCTCCGCAGCCTTGATCGGCCCCTGTTCGGCAAGACCGGTACGACGAGCGGCCCGACCAATGTCTGGTTCGTCGGCGGCTCGCCGGACATGGTGGCCGGCGTCTATCTTGGCTATGACCAGCCGCGCAACATGGGCGGCTATGCTCAGGGCGGCACGCTGGCTGCCCCCGTGTTCCGCCGCTTTGCCGAGAAGGCGATGGCTGGCATGCCGAAAACCCCGTTTGTCGCGCCGAAGGGCGTGCGCATGGTGCGGGTGGATCGCAGGACCGGCAAGCGCGTGTATGGCGGCTGGCCGACCGACGATCCGAAGTCGCCGATCATCTGGGACGTGTTCAAGCCGGAAACCGAACCGCGCCGATCGATCCGCAAGGACGAACTGCTGGCCCGGCTGGAAGCCCGCAAGGCGCAATTGCTGGCAGAGCGGGCCGCCGCGCAGGCACGCGCTCTTGAAGCCAATCGCGATCGTGGTCCGGCGAAGAATGACGACGAGTTCCTGCAGGCCGAAGGTGGCATCTATTAGCCGCCGGTCGCCCTCATGCCGGTGCTGAAGGCCGCCGACATCGCGTCCCCGCCGGGCATTCGCACCGTCGGGATCGAGAGTGTTACGGCCCTGGCCGACATTACCGCCGATGCGTTTCGGGATGACCCGTTCAACCGCTGGCTGTTCGGCGGCTTCGAACCGATGCGGCGCACCTTTACCAATCTGGCGCAGCATATTTATGCACCCAACGGCTTTTGCCAGATCTTGCAGCAAGACGGCGAGGACTTGGCCGCGACGATGTGGCTGCTGCCCGGCGACAAGGCTAATCCCGCGCTGGCAGGGATGCTGCAGACCTATTGGGGCCTGTTCGCCAGTGGCGGTTTTGATGCGCTGATGCGCGGCAAGGCGGCGGGCGAGGCGATGGAAAAGCATCATCCCGTTGCGCCGCATGCCTATCTGTTCACGGTCGGAGTCGCCAGCGCCGGACGGGGCAGGGGGCTTGGCCGCCGCCTGATCGATCCGGTGCTTGCCGCCTGCGACCGCAACGGCACGACGGCCTATCTGGAAAACAGCAATCCCGCCAATCGGCGTTTTTATGCCAGCCTTGGCTTCGAGCGGGTGGAACTTTTCCACGCGAAACCGGAAAGCCCGCCGCTGGAAGCGATGCAGAGACTGCCGCGCTAGCACCGGCGCGACGGTTCGTTGCTGTTGCAACAATAGTGAAATATATATGTAATCCTACGGTCACCGATCAGCGGTAGAGCCCGTGCTCGAAAGGTCGCACAGGAATTTCCGGTGCGAATGCAATCTTCAGCAAGGAACATTTCGATGAAAACCAAATATGCAATAATCGCAATGGCGACGCTCGCCCTGGCAGGCTGTGAAAATCAGGCCGGCAGCGGCGGTGGCACTCGCGACCAGATCCGGATCGTCGGTTCCTCGACCGTATTCCCCTTCGCCAAGGCGGTATCGGAAAATTTCGTCAGCTCCGGCGGCTTCAAGGCCCCCGTCCTGGAATCGACTGGCACCGGCGCGGGCATGAGCCTGTTCTGTGCCGGAGTCGGCGCCGACACGCCCGACATCGAAAACGCCTCGCGGCGGATGAAGGCGTCGGAATTTGAACTGTGCCAGACCAATGGCGTGACCGATATTGTTGAAATCAATATCGGCATCGACGGCATCGCAGTCGCCCAGTCGACCGAAGGCCCCAGCTTTACCCTGACCCCGGAACAGATCTACAAGGCGATTGCTGCGAAGCCGTTCGGCAAGGAAAATAGCTACAAGAAATGGTCTGACATCGACGCATCGCTCCCCGCGCAACCGATCAGCGTTTATGGTCCGCCTTCGACATCGGGTACGCGAGATGCGCTGACCGAACTGATCATGGAAGTCGGCTGCAAGACCGATCCGGCGACCAAGGCGCTGAAGGACAGCAACAAGGACGAATATGAGAATATCTGTCACGAAATCCGGACCGATGGCCCATATCTCGACGCCGGCGAAAATGACAATCTGATTGTCCAGAAGCTGAAATCCAACCCCAATGCGGTGGGCATCTTCGGCTACAGCTTCCTTGAGGAAAATCTCGACACGGTGCGCGGTATTCCGATTGCCGGCGTGACCCCGACCTACGACGCAATTGCCTCCGGCGAATATCCCGGTGCACGGCCGCTCTACATCTATGTGAAGAAACAGCATGTCGGCGTCATTCCCGGTATCCAGGAATATGTTACCGAATTCGTCAACGCCGGTACCCGTGACGGCTATCTGGTCAAGGCCGGCCTGATCGCTTCGCCCGACGCAACCCGCGCGAAAATGGTCGACGCAGCGAAAAACATGCCGCTGCTCAGCAAGGACGAACTGAAATAGGCGATCGTCTTTTGCCCGTTTCGTCGGGCTATCACCACGGGCATCGGTGCCCGGGCAAAGAATTGGGGCTGTTGGCGACAACAGCCCCTTTTTCGTGCCCGATCGGCGGGAAAATGCAAATCAGTTGCTTTTTATATGACATTTTTGTTACAACGGGTGAAATTGTAGCAAGGAACCCCGATGAATCTTAGTACTGCCCAGCATACCGTGACCGCTTTTGACGCGGAAATTCACGACCTCCGGGCGATGGTGCTGGAGATGGGGGAGAAGAGCACCCGGGCCATAGCCCGTGCGATCGAGGCGCTCGAGAAGCAGGATCTGGCTCTGGCAAAGGCGGTGGTAGCCGACGACCGCGAAATAGACGAGCTGGAGCGACGGATCGATTCCCTGTCGATCCAGACGATCGCCCTGCGTGCGCCGATGGCGGATGATCTCCGCCAGCTGATCGCCACGTTCAAGATATCGAGCCTGGCCGAGCGGATTGGCGACTATGCCAAGAATATCGCCAAGCGGGTGCCGCTGGTTGCGGAATCCAGCCGGCAGATCGAACCGGTGGCGCTGCTGCCTTCGATGGCCAAGATTGCCGCCGATCTGGTGCAGGACTCTTTCCAGGCTTATGCCGACGGGGATATCGACCTGTCGGTTTCGGTATGGGCGCGGGACCAGACTCTGGATAATTTCTACACCAGCTTCTTCCGCTCGATCATCACCTATATGATCGAAAATCCAGCGCATATCGGCGAATCCGCCCACCTGCTGTTCATTGCGAAAAATCTTGAGCGGATTGGCGATCATGCCACCAATATTGCCGAGCTCAGCTATTTTGCCGAAACCGGACGGCAGATGCCGGATCGCACCAAGGGCGATGATCTGACCGCGCCGCAATGGGCCGCGAACCAGTCCTGATCAGGCTCTGAACGGCGGCGAGCCACGGCCCGCCGCCTGTCTGGTCTAGAAGCTGATCTGGAAGCGCCCGGCGAAGGCATCGACGTTATAGTCGCCGCTGCCCGCCGCAAGAATGGCTGCATTGCTGTAGTCGAGCCTGGAATAGGACAGCAGGAAGCGGACATAGTCGATCGGCGTCCAGATCAGCGAGGCCTGATAGGCATTTTGCGTGCCGCCCGTGAACCCGGCATCGTTCAGGTCGAGCCGATCATAGCGGACATTGACCTGCCACGCACCGATGCCGCCATCGCCAACCGGGTTGGCCACCTTGACGCCCTTGAAAACGCCTTCCTTGTAGCCGCGCGTGTCGTCGGTCAGGAAAAGGCCGGCTTCAACCGAACCGCCGAAAAAGGTCGGGTCGGCGAGGGCATCGGTCCGGTTCAGTCTCAGCCAGTGCGTCTCTCCCGCCGCATGGAAGCGACCGGCAATCACTGCTGCCTCAAGCCCGTAACTGGTCTCGGATTCCGCGTTGCCGATATTGCCGGTGTCGATAAAGCGCGTATCGGTAAAATGGACCGCCGGGCGCTGGCGATAGCGGCGCGCCGAGATCGCGTCGCCGAGATCGCGATAATGGTAGGAAGCGCCAAAATGGGTCTGGATATCGCCGAATTTCGGCATCGCCACCGCGCGCAGATCGAAACCGACGGCATTATTCTCGTCATTGTTCAGGTCGCCGATATTGCTGGTGAACACACCGGCCTGGAACAGCAGGTCGGACAGTCCATATTGTGCCGAAATCCCGACGCGCCGCTCGAAACCGAAAGCATCGGTATAGGCGGCGCGTTCGATAAAGCTGGTATCGTTGCTGCTCGACAGTTCCTCCAGGCCTTGAAAATTATTGTGCTGACCCAGCGTCATCGTCAGCCCGCCGTCCTCATAAGTCAGGAAGGCGTCGGTCAGGTCGACGGCATTGCCGGCGAAATCCGCTTCCAGCTTGTAGCCGAAGCCGCCCGGCATTGATCCCGATACACCCAGCCGGATACGCCGGGCCTCGCTGGCAAAGCCGAGGCCGGGATCGACGATACTGTCGGGTGCGTTGACCGTTCCAAAGTCATAAAGCATGCGGCCGCGCGGCTTGAAGCTCCAGCCGCCGTCGGCCTTGAACTCCGGAGCGCCCTTCCATCCGACCTTGACGGGTGGTTTCTGCTGCGCCAGCTTTTCCTCGGTGACGGTCAGTTTAGCATCGGTTGCCGCGATTGCGCTGGTCGAGGCTTGCTGGCTCTGTTCCACGGTGCCCAGTTGCGCCTTCAGATCGACGACCTCCCGCTCCAGCTGTTCCAGCCTGTTCAGCAGGGCAGCGGCCTGTTGCTCGGAAATCGGTGCTGCCATTGCCGTTTCGGGGCAGAGCGCAATCGTTGCGGTTCCGGCCAGCAGGCCGATCGTCTTGAGCAATTGGTTGGTCATGGAAGGGCCTGTCCATTGTAGTTGCGGTTCATGTTGATGAGCGCAATATGACCGGAGCGTTGCTATTTGATGGCAGATTTATTTCACGTTTGTGACAGGGCAAAAGCGCGGGAGGATGACCAAAGGGCGGCCGCAGACGCGCCCATATGAGGTGAATCTTGCAGTGTCTGCTTAGCCGGCGGCGGGCAGGCGGCGCTTGCCCTTGGTGCGGCTTGTCAGGTGATGTTTGCGGCAACGGTCGCAGAGATAGGGGCGAAGCGCGATGGTCGCGCTCTGGGCCGCCGCTATCGCGTCCGCTTCGGTCGGAAAGCGCTTTTTCTTGCGGCAGATGGCGAGGCGGGTGCGCAT
>CAWUKF010000059.1:0-11002 GCA_963922745.1 uncultured Sphingomonadales bacterium | reverse complement strand
TGAGAGTCGGCTGGGACGCGGCGGCCGCCTGCGCCGCCTTGCCGAAATGGCGATGATCGGCAACGGCAACGAGATATTCGAACTGGCGTAATGTAGGCATGGTTCAGCGGCTCCGCTATATAGAAGCATTCTATCGATACTTACGATTTCATTCGATTGGAATTATCACCTGAACGGCGTCATATCAACCATATCGATGCTGTAGCTCGATAGAAAGAGAATATGCGCAATACCGCACAGCGCAAACCCACTTCCCCCAACCCTGGGGCGGCAGCGCACCCCCAAGCGCTGGCCGCCCCTTTTTTTCAGTAGGACGAGGCCGCCATGGTAAAAAAAATGGGCAGTGCCCTGCAACAGTTCATTGCCCAGGAAACCAGCGCCGGCATCGTCCTCTTCTTTGCCGCAGCGGCGGCGATGATCGCGATGAACAGCGCGCTCAATCCTTATTATCTGGCCTTCCTCGACATTCCTGTTGCGGTGCAATTCGGTGCGCTGGAAATTGCCAAGCCGCTGGCGCTGTGGATCAACGACGGGCTGATGGCGATCTTCTTCTTTCTGGTCGGGCTGGAGGTGAAACGCGAATTGATGGAGGGTCAGCTTTCCAGTGCCGAACAGGCCTCGCTACCCCTGATTGCAGCGGTCGGCGGCATGGCTCTGCCCGCCGCTGTGTTCGCCTATTTCAACTGGGGCGTGGCTGACAATATCAATGGCTGGGCAATTCCGGCCGCGACCGACATCGCCTTTGCGCTGGGCGTCCTCGCGCTGCTCGGCAAACATGCCCCGGTCTCGCTAAAGATTTTGCTGCTCGCAATCGCGATCATCGACGATATTGGCGCCATAATCATCATCGCGCTGTTCTACACGGCCGAAGTATCGAGCGTTTCCCTCATGCTGGCGGGTGCCGGAACCGTGCTGTTGTTCGCCATGAACCGGCTGGGCGTCGTGCGCACGGCACCTTATATTCTGGTCGGCATATTCCTCTGGATATGTGTGCTGAAATCCGGTGTGCACGCAACCCTTGCCGGGGTGATCGCCGCGCTGGCGATCCCGCTGTACGCCAGGGACGGCAGTTCGCCGCTCAAGCATCTCGAACATATGTTGCACCCGTGGACCGCCTTTCTTGTTTTGCCGATCTTCGCCTTTGCCAATGCCGGTGTATCACTCGCCGGGTTGCAACTCAGTGACCTGATGGCGCCGCTGGCATTGGGCGTTGCCGCAGGACTGGTCGTCGGCAAGCAGCTCGGCGTGTTCGGGTTCATGTTTCTGGCAACCAGGGCGGGATTGGTCAGGCAACCCTCCGGTGTCAGCTGGCTCCAGCTGTACGGCCTCGCCTGCCTCACCGGTATCGGCTTCACGATGAGCCTGTTCATCGGCAATCTGGCCTTTGCCGATCCGGACCAGATCGAAACGGTCAAGCTCGGCGTGATCACCGGTTCGCTGGTCTCCGGCGTGCTCGGCTATGCTGTCCTGCGATGGGCCTCCTCGCCAGTGCCCGCCACCGGCTAGAAATCCGCGGACGGAGCCATCGAATCAGTCGGCCCGCGTTTGAATTCATGCTAGAGACGGGTCATGAAGCGACAACTTTATCTGGCAGCCGGTCTGCTCTCGGTGGCATTGGGCGGCATCGGCGTCGTGCTGCCGCTGCTCCCGACCGTGCCCTTCATGATTCTGGCCGCCTTCTGCTTTGCCAACAGTTCACCCCGCCTCGAGGCATGGCTGGTCGACCATCACGTCTTTGGCAGCCACATCCGCAACTGGCGGCAAGGACGGGCGATCACCCGCCGCGGCAAATGGGCGGCGACCATCGCCTTTGCGATCAGTATCACGATCGCCCTGCTGTTCATGAAACTGCCCTGGAATCTCTTCCCCATCGCGGCAGCCCTGATCACCGGCACCTGGCTGTGGACCCGCAACGAACCCGATCCGGTCGAATTGCCGCTGTCCCCCCCTTCGCAGAAAGAATAGTTTTCGCGCTTCTTGAATCTGTTAATCTTCCGCAGAATCTGAGGAGAGAATATTATGTCGCGGCAGCAATTGTTGGAAATGACCCGTTCGCTGGTGGAACATGGCAAGGCGGACACGATGGAGCTGGTCGACGAAGTGGTCGCGATCCCGGCATCCGACTATACCGACGAAGAGCGGTTCGAACGTGAGAAGAACCTGATTTTCAAGCGGCTGCCGCTGATGATGGCACCGTCCTGCGAGCTGCCCGAGCCGGGCTGCTACAAGGCGATGGAGATGGCCGGCATCCCGGTGCTGATCACCCGCCAGAAGGACGGAACGGCTCAGGCCTTTCTCAACAGCTGCACCCATCGCGGCAATCCGGTGGCGCAGGGCAGCGGCAAGGCATCGCGCTTCACCTGCGGCTATCACGGCTGGACCTTCAAGAATGACGGCGACCTGCTCGCCATCGCCTCGCCCAAGGATTTCGGCACCGTCGACAAGGCCGCCTTCTGCCTGAAGAAATTCCCGACGCTGGAGCGCGCCGGCCTGATCTGGGCAACGCTGGATCCGGACAGCACGCTGGATATCGAAGCCTATCTCTGCGGCTATGACAGCCTGCTCGAACATTTCGGCTTCGACAGCTGGCACCTGTTCGACCAGCGCACGATTCCGGGGCCGAACTGGAAGACCGCCTATGACGGCTATCTCGACTTCTACCACCTGCCGGTACTGCACAAGGACACGTTCGGCTCGGACTTTTTCAACCGCGCCAACTATTTTTCCTGGGGCCCGCACCAGCGGCTCTCCTCACCGTCGAAATTTGTCCAGAAGACCGGCAGCGACGAGCAGGTCGATCTCACCCAGATTGACGAGAAGGACTGGCCGATCGATGCGTTGCTGCAGGGCGTCTGGACGATCTTCCCGCACATCTCGATCGCCAGCTTCTATGGCGGCGGCGGTCGCGGCGCGATGATCTCGCAGCTATTCCCGGGCGAAACCGTCGGAGAAAGCTACACCACGCAATTTTACGTGATGGAACATGCACCCACCACCGACGCCGTGCGCCAGGGTGCCCGCGAGCAGTTCGACTTTCTCGAAACCGTGGTGGCGGAAGAGGATTACAAGACCGGCAAGCGGCAGCACGAAGCGCTGCAGTCCGGCCTGATCGACAAGGTCTGGTTCGGCCGCAACGAAGGCGGCGGGCAGGCTTTCCACCAATGGGTTGATCGCTTGACCAACGCCGACGATGCCGAGCTGCAGCAAATCTTTGCGCCGCAATTGCAAGCAGCGGAATGACCGGATTCAGGCGGTGCGATAAGCCCTGACGGGCGGCATCGCCTCCTCCCATTTCGGTTGCTCGGCGCGCAACTTGTCGAGCATCTTCTCCCAATAGGCCTCGGTCTTGCCCTTGAACCGGATATCGAAATCCTCCTGTGTCCGGAATTCAAGCAGTTCGACGCCTTCGTCACCGACGGTATAGGTATAGGGCGTGTCGGCGGGCAGGAAAAACCCGTCGCCGGCCGCCATCTCCTCCGTACCCATGCGGATGTTGCCGCTGATCAGATAATAGAGGCAATCACTGTCATGGCTGTGCAGCGGCAGCGGGTAGCCGGGCTTGAACCAGACATAGTGAAGCGAAAAACCAAAGCCGCTGAACAGGCATTTCAGCACTGCCCCCTCGCCAATTCCCGCCTCGCCCAGCTTCGCCGCGCCGGCCAGAATCACCGGGTCGTCGTCCGCATAAGTCATATGACCGGCCTCATCGAGACTGGGCGCATCCCTGCCCCTGAAAATCCGCAGGACCTTGAGCGGTTCGGGTTTTTCTGAAAGCGGGGTCGCGGCATCTGTCATGTCTGTCTCCGGAACAGGTTCGGCCGGCAGCATGGCAGAGCATGATTGTCGGCGAAAAGCCGGCAGAAAATGCCGTAACGGGACATCAAAGTCCACAAATTGGGGCAAAATGTCCGTTGATTGACCCGTTATTGCCCTATTCGGCGGGATATTTCCGACAATAGAGTTCCAGGACGGCCGGGTTGAGCAGAGTCTTGAACGCGCAACCCATGCCTTCCGGATCGTGGCGCACGACTTCCGCCTCCAGCGCCCCGAGACCGGGCAAGGTCAGCCAGCACAGCGTCCCCGGCGGCGATCCGAGCAAGGCGTCGCAGGAAAAGCCGGCAACCGACATGTCCTGGATCGTCACCGGAAAGCCCGGCGAACAGGAAAAGCGCATTCTGGCCGGAATCGAGAGCGGGTGGCGCACGGCACAACGATCTTCCTCGGCTGCGATCGCATAAGACACTGCCGGCAAGCTATCGACGACGGATGGAGGCGACCTCCGAACCATTGAGTCTGTCATTTCTATCTCCTCGGCACAGGCGTCGCTATGGCATCGCCCGCGAATCGACGGGAGATAGCGACGGGTGAGCTTTCACCCCTTGAGGTAAAGTCTGCCTTCCGCCTTTCGGTAAAAATTGGCTCGGACAATTTTAACCATGGCCGATTCGCCGGTCCGGAAACAATGACGCTTGCCGAATGGCTCGGGGGACGCTAATGCGCGCGAACCGGCTGTTTCGCAAGGGCGCAACGGCCTGTGCAGGAGTGTAGCTCAGTTGGTAGAGCATCGGTCTCCAAAACCGAGGGCCCACGGTTCGAGTCCGTGCACTCCTGCCATTTTCCCTTTATCTGCACCGAAATCATCATGCCCCAGTTCATTTCCGCCATCACGCTGCTCGTTCCCGACTATGATCCGGCGATCGAGTTTTACGTCGGCCTGATGGGCTTCGAGCTGATCGAGGACACGCCCTTGTCGGACGACAAGCGCTGGGTGCTGGTCGCTCCGCCCGGCAGCACGGAAACCCGGCTTCTGCTCGCTCGCGCCGCGAACGAGGCGCAGGAAGAAGTGATCGGCGAACAGGCCGGCGACCGGGTGTTCCTTTTCCTGGAAACCTATGATTTCGAAACCGACTATGCGATTATGCAGCGCGCCGGCATCCTGTTTCTCGAGGAACCGCGCGAGGAGTCCTATGGCATGGTCGTAAAATGGGCCGACCCATTCGGCAATAAATGGGACCTGATCGAACGCTACTGACTGCTATCGCTCGATATCGATCGCGCCTGCAATCATCCCCCATATCTGATGCGTCAGCTTGGCCGGATCCGGCCGGGGACTCATGCCCATCGCGTGCATGATGCCGCTGCGAATCGCCCCGGTAATGGCGGCACCGGCTATGGTCGGATCAATATGCAGGCCTATATCACCGCGCTTGATGCCCGACTGGATGTTGCGGATCGCCATTTCGATCATTTCTTCATGGCGGGCGGATTCGACCGCTGCGACCTGGTGAGTCCGGGCCATTTTTCCGAGAATGACCGGAGCCATCGGGTCATTGTAGAGAAACTCGACCACGGCCATCAGCCGGCTTTTCTCGCGCACGCCCCATTCAATATCCGGATCGATATATTGGTTGGCCACCTGATTATAGCGATCATAAAAAGCATGGATTATCGCGCCCAACATACCGGATTTGGAACCGAAATAATGATAGGCAAGCCCAACGGACACACCGGCTTGCTCGGCGACTTGGCTCATTTCAAGCTCACCGTCGCCTTCGCGCAAGATCATCTCTGCAGCGGCCAGTATCTTGGCGGCGCGCAACACTTTTCGGTCAGAGCTATCGGCTGTCTTGCTTGGCCCGGCCATCGCCCGTCTCCTTGATCCCTTCCGCTTCCTCCTCCCCCTATCGCTTATTTGAATTGAATTCAATTCAAATAAGCGATAGGAATATTCCGCAATCGCGAATCACGGAGCAGAGCGATGAATTTGGCAAGCAAGATCGAAACACCGATGGCGGACCTGACCCGCTATTTAAAGGGTCGCAGCTTTGAAGAGGCCTGGGAGCAGTATCAGGAGCAGGGTTATATCATCTTCACCGATGTCCTGACCCCCGAGCAGCTGGACCAGCAGCGCGCCGCCCTCAAGCCCTGGATCGATGCAGACATCCGCGGTCGCAATAATTTTGAAGGCGACAAGTCCAATCGTATCTACGGGATGCTCGACAAGGATCCGGTCTTCGCCGACCTGATTTCCCATCCGCTGCAACTGGCCTTTGCCGAACGGGAACTCGGTAAAAGCTGCCTGCTCTACGCCTGCCTGGCGATCAACCTGCATCCCGGCGAAACCGCCCAGCCCTGGCATTTCGATGACAGCCACTGCGGCCTGGCCCGGCCACGCGACCCGCTCAGCCTGTCGACCTTCTGGTCGATCAGCGACACCACCGAGGACAATGGCGCCACCGAAATCATCCCCGGCAGCCATAAATGGGCCAATGAGCAGCCGGCCGGCGCCAATCGCGGTTCCGACTTCCAAACCGGTGTCACGGACAAAAAGGACGTCAGCAACGATGACCATCCCGACATGATCAAGGCGGTCATGCCAGCCGGTTCGCTGATGATCGCCAAGGGCACCTTGTGGCATCGCGGCGGCGGCAACCGCTCTGACGCCGACCGGCTGATCGTGACGCCGCAATTTTGCAAGGGCTGGTGCCGCCCGCTGGAACAGCAGCTGCTCGCCGTCCCGCCGGAAAAGGTGGCGCGCTTTCCGAAGCGCGTACAGGAACTGCTCGGCTACAATATCCACCCGCCGTTCATGGGCTATGTCGATGGCATGCACCCGAGCCGGCAATTGCCGTCCGGACCAGCCTGAGCGCTCGCCAGCCTGCAATTCCCTCCAGGGGACCGCCGTTAGTGGTGAGCCTGTCGAACCACGCCTGTCGGCCGAGAGGTGCAACCGGCCCCAAACTCGCCACCGAAATAGCGCTTTCCTACGCCCGCCCCGTTCACCTATAATTGCTCCTGTCCTTCGACAGGCTCTTTGACAACGGAAAGAAACGGCGGCCCGCTCGCATATCCGGCTGGCCCCACCTCCCGCCGGAAGGTCACACTGGGTGCGGTCTCAGCGGTCGCGGACCGCAGCAAATCTGCCGCTTTGGACCAAAGGTCACGGAAATAAAAATATGCGCTTGTGTAAAGCGCTTGAGGGAACAGCCAGCCGAGAAAGGAGAATCTGAGTGCACGCCTCCCCTTCCCTGCGCCCCCGCTCCGGCAAATCCCCCTTCTTTTTCTTGCGAATCCGGGAATCTGCGTCTAAAGGGCTGGTTCTTTCCGAAACCATGCATATATCCGGACACAGTCAAATGGCTGACACCCGGAGTTTATGTTAAAACCGGCGAGAAAGTTTAGGGAATCAAGCATGGCAAAAGTCAATCCAGGCGAATTCATGAATCAGGTCAAGGCCGAGACCAACAAGGTCGTCTGGCCGACGTGGCCCGAGACCGTTCGCACGGCGATCCTCGTTTTGATCATGACGACCATCTTGGGCCTGTTTTTTCTGGGCGTTGATTCGATTTTTAACGGGATTGTCGGCTGGCTGCTCAGCCTCGCATAGACATCCCACACAGATTTTTAGGTTATTCGCATGGCACGCTGGTACATCATTCACGCTTATTCGGGCTTTGAACACAAGGTCAAGGAAGCCATTGAGGCGGACGCCAAGCGTCTGGGCCTGACCGAACTGGTCGAGGATATCGAGGTTCCGACCGAAACGATCACCGAGGTCAAGCGCGGCAAGAAGATCCAGTCGGAGCGGAAGTTCTTCCCCGGCTATGTGCTGGCCAAGCTGGAAATGACCGATGATGTCTATCACCTGGTCAAGAACCAGCCCAAGGTCACCGGTTTCCTCGGCAGCAGCGGCAAGCCGCAGGCGATCAGCGAAGCCGAAGCGGCCCGCATCCTCAACACCAAGGAAGAAGCGGCCAACGCTCCCAAGGAACGGATCACGGTCAGCTACGAAATCGGCGACGAGGTCAAGGTCAAGAGCGGCCCGTTCAACAGTTTCAACGGCATTGTCGAGGAACTGGATTTCGACAAGAACAAGGTCAAGGTTTCCGTGTCCATCTTCGGTCGCGCAACCCCGGTCGAACTGGACTTCGGCGAAGTCGACCTGATCAGCTAGTTTTGCGTTCCGCACTAGATGCGGAACCGGTGCGGCAAGAGACAAGGTTTGCGATTGTCGCGCAAAGCTCGGGATCAAGCCCGGAGCACATAGAATTTGAAACTCCGGTTTCGAATACCAGCGCGGGAGGAGGGTTCGCTCTCCGTTTGACCGCTTAATTTGCGGGTGCGGCAATGTCGCCAAGCCCAAAAGAATGAAAGGACAGCCAAATGGCTAAGAAAATTGATGGTTATATCAATTTGCAAGTACCGGCCGGTATTGCAAATCCATCCCCGCCGATCGGCCCAGCACTGGGTCAGCGCGGCGTCAATATCATGGAATTCTGCAAGGCGTTCAACGCGGCGACGGACAAGCTCGAAAAAGGCACGCCGATCCCGACCAAGATCACGGTCTATGGCGATCGCAGCTTCACCTTCGAGACCAAGACTCCGCCAGCCAGCTATCTGATCAAGAAGATTGCCAAGTTGAAAAAGGGTTCGAGCGAACCGGGCAAGACCTCCGGCGGCACGATCAAGGCTTCGCAGATCAAGGAAATCGCCGAAACGAAAATGACCGATCTCAATGCCAATACCATTGATCAGGCCATGAAAATCATTGCAGGCACCGCACGCTCGATGGGCGTCGATGTGGTGGAGGGATAAGAAAATGGCGAAACTCTCCAAAAAAATGCAGGCGATCAACGAAAAGGTCGATCGCAACAAGATGTACGGCATCGACGAGGCGATCAAGACGCTGAAGGATCTCGCTTCGACCTCGAAGTTTGACGAAACCCTGGATGTCGTGATCAACCTCGGCGTCGATCCCCGCCATGCTGACCAGATGGTCCGCGGCGTGGTCTCGCTGCCATCGGGTACCGGCAAGGAAACCCGGGTTGCGGTGTTTGCCAAGGACGCGAAAGCGGACGAAGCACGCGAAGCGGGTGCCGACACGGTTGGCGCAGAAGATCTGATGGAAGCGATGCAGGGCGGCGATCTCAACTATGACCGCATCATCGCCACTCCGGACATGATGGGCCTCGTCGGCCGTCTCGGCAAGGTGCTGGGTCCCAAGGGCCTGATGCCGAACCCGAAACTCGGCACGGTGACCCCGAATGTCGGACAGGCTGTCAAGGACGCCAAGGGCGGCCAGGTCGAATATCGCGTTGAAAAAGCCGGTATCATCCACAATGGCATCGGCAAGGTCAGCTTCAAGGAAGCCGATCTGCGCAAGAATTTCGACGCGCTGGTCGATGCCGTGGTCAAGGCGAAGCCAGCTGGCGCCAAGGGCAAATATGTCCGCAAGGTCGGCCTGAGCACGACCATGGGCCCCGGCCTCAAGGTTGATCTCGGCGAGATCGAAGGCGCCTGATACGCCATCCGTCACCCCTGCAGCCGCGGGGAATGACACAACAAGCTATTGGAAAAGGCCGGGCGCGTTCCCGGCCTTTTTTCATGCGCGATAATTTTCAAGGACGAGCCATGACCCATTTGCTGATCAACGCGGACCTCTCCTATCGCCTGCCCGCGCCCTGCACCATATTGGTCCAGGTCGAGACGGCGGCGACGGCCGAACAGCGGCTGGACCGGACCCGCATCACCATCGGCCCGGCTGAGGACAAGAGCGTGGTGCCGGCCCATGACCGGATCGGCACGCGCCTGTGGACGCAGCAGCAGGAGCAGCTCACCGTCTCTTACGCAGCCGAGGTCACCATCGATCGCGCCAATCCCGATTTCGCCGCGCTTTCCGCAACCGCCCTGTCCGATCTGCCCGGCGAAGCCGTGCCCTATCTGTTCGATTCGCTCTATTGCTCCACCGGAGATTTTGATCAGCTGGTCGCGGATCAGTTTTCCGGTCTGTCCGGCGGCCCGCTGATCGCCGCCATGTCCGACCATGTCGCCCAGCATATGACCTATGGCTCGGATGTCGACAATGCCAGCCCCAATGCCCGGCAGAGCTATGCTGCGGGCAAGGGCGTGTGCCGCGACTATGCCCATATTCTGGTCAGCATGGCCCGCGCCGCCGATATCCCCGCCCGCTTCGTCAGCACCTATGCCCCCGATGTCACGCCACAGGATTTCCACGCCGTTGCCGAAGTCTTTCTCGATGGCGGCTGGCATCTGGTCGATCCCACCGGCATGGCAGAACCATCGGACATGGCGGTGATCGGCGTCGGGCGCGACGCTACCGACGTCTCCTTCCTCACCGCCTTCGGCAGCATGAAAATGGTCGAGCAGCAGGTCCGGGTCTCGCGCGCCTGAAAATTCCGGCTTCCAAACCGGTGCATTCTTCCGCTAGGATTGCCCCCTGACAATGTTCCGGAGGACATCATGCACACAGGCTCCTGCCTCTGCGGCGCCGTAACCATCGAAGTCGAGGGCGACCTGCCCGAGGCCGATGCCTGCCACTGCAGCCAGTGCCGCAAGCAGTCCGGCCATTACTGGGCCTCGGCCGATGTGCAGCGTAAACGTTTGACCGTGCGCGGCGAAGACCATATCCGCTGGTACCAGTCCTCGGAAAAAGTGCGCCGCGGTTTCTGCGACACTTGCGGCTCTTTCCTGTTCTGGGACCCGCCTGCCCGCGATTCGACCGCCATCGCCATGGGCTGTTTCGACCAGCCCACCGGGACAAAAATCTGGAGCCATATCTTCGTCGCCGACAAGGGCGATTATTACGAGATTGAACCGGGGGTTTTGCAGAAGGATCAGTAAACCTTCTCCCGTGAGGGAGAAGGATACGAAGCCTTATCCGCGAAGCGGATTAGGCGCAGTTGGATGAGGGTGTTCTGCCATCGAGAAGACAGTATACCCTCACCCAGCTACAACTAGGCAACAAGTTGCCAAGTCTCCACATCCCTCTCCCTCACGGGAGAGGGGACCAGGCACCGTAAAATCGCAGCGGAACATTGACATTGCGGAGAATCCCTTTAATGGCTCCCCTACAAATTGTGCTTCCCTCAAAAGAATCGCAATTTCCGTCCGAGACAGCGGGTGAGGGGAATTTGCCTCTCTTAATTTCCAGCCTAGACGGGGATCAGTTTTTTCGTGTGGCAACACACGGGCACGCAGCAGG
>CAWUKF010000058.1:0-11178 GCA_963922745.1 uncultured Sphingomonadales bacterium | reverse complement strand
CCGATCCGGCCCCAGCGCTTGCCGGTCATCCCGCCGGTCGAAGTACCGGCCGCCATATGGCCGTTCTGATCCATGGCCACCGCGCCGACCGTGCCGAATTTATAGTCGATGTCGGCGGCGCTGACCTCTTTCGAGAGCAGCTTGTCGATCTGTTCCAGCCGATAGGGTGTGGCGTAATATTCCGGCGGGACCTGTTGGAGGCCCTGCTCGCGGCTGAACTGGTTGGCCCCTTCGCCCGACAGCATCACGTGCGGGCTGTGGTCCTTGACCGCGCGGGCCAGCAGGATGGGATTTTTGGTGCCATTGATGCCCGCCGCAGCGCCGGCCGAAAGGTCGCTGCCGTCCATGATGCTGGTGTCGAGCTCGTTGGTCCTGTCCCAGGTGAAGACTGCGCCCTTGCCGGCGTTGAAATTGGGATTGTCTTCGAGGATCATGATCGTCGCAGTGATCGCGTCCATGGCGCTGCCGCCGTCTTTCAGGATCTTCGAGCCTGCCGCCAGCGCCTGATCGAGCGCGGCGCGGATTTCCTTGTCCTGTTCAGGCGTGATCCTGTCGCGGCTGATCGTGCCGGCACCGCCGTGGATCGCGATTGACCAGCGCTCGTCTTCGCTGTTGGCTTCGGTCTGGGCCATGGCTGTGCCTGTCCAGCAAAGCAGGGCGATCGCGGCAAGGGTGGATTTTATCATCGGCATGGTCCTCCTGGCACCGGTCTAGATGCCGGAGGATGCGCCCGCAAGCGCGGATTCTACCAGGGTATTTCGCGGCCGCCATAGTCGTAGAACTTGCCGTTCTGATCCGGGCCCAGCCCGTCGATGACCGAGCGCATGCCCGCGACGCTTTCCCGGGGTGTCAGCTCGGCATTCTCGCCGCCCATGTCGGTCTGCACCCAGCCCGGGTTCAGCACCACCAGCGTCAGGCCGCAGTTCCGCCATTGCTGCGCGAGCGAGCGCCAGGCCTGGTTCACCGCCGCCTTGCTGGCGCGGTAATATAGCATGCTGCCGCTCTCGTTCTCGGCGATGCTGCCGACCTGGCTGGAGATCACCACCATTTTCCTCTTGTCGGATTTGGCGACATTGTCCCTGAGCGCGGTGGCCAGACTGACCGGGCCGATAACATTGACATTGAACAGGTCGAGCCATTGGTCGCGGTCGAGTTCGGACGGGCCCAAAATGCCGGCGTTGTTGATGAACAGGTCGACCGGGCGGTCGCCGATCTCGCTGGCGAACTGCTCAACGCTTGCGTCCTTGGCGACGTCGAGCTGTATCACCGTGACACCGTCGACTGCCGCCAGCTCTGCGGCCTTTTCGGGTTCCCGGGCGGTGCCGATCACGTCCCAGCCGTCCGCCGCATATTGTTTCGCCATTTCGAGGCCGAGGCCCCGATTTGCGCCGGTGATCACTGCTGTTGCCATGGGAATATCCTCTTTGGTCGCCGTCTTTTTTCGCGTCGGGACCAATCGCCCCTCGCGCCTGCGGGGGGAACCCGCTATATATGGATACATGAGCAACAGCCCCGCAGGTTTCAACCGATGACCGCTGAAAACCCCTCCTTGCGCCCGTGGCGCGATATCGAACGGCGCAAATGCCGCCAGATCATGGTCGGCGATGTGCCGGTCGGCGGTGATGCGCCGATTACCGTGCAGACGATGACCAATACGCTGACCTCGGATGCCAAGGCGACGATCGACCAGATCCGCCGCTGCGAGGACGCGGGTGTCGATATCATCCGCGTCTCCTGTCCCGACGTCGAGAGTACGACGGCGCTGAAGCAGATCGTGCGGGCGAGCAACGTGCCGATCGTTGCCGACATCCATTTTCACTACAAGCGCGGGATCGAGGCGGCGGAGGCCGGTGCGGCCTGTCTGCGGATCAATCCGGGCAATATCGGGTCGTCGGCGCGGGTGCGGGAAGTGATCGACGCGGCCAAGGCCAATGGCTGCGCGATCCGGATTGGCGTCAATGCCGGCAGTCTGGAAAAGGATCTGCTCGAAAAATATGGCGAGCCCTGTCCCGAGGCGCTGGTCGAGAGCGCGCTGGACCATATCAAGATCCTGCAGGACCATGATTTCCACGAATATAAGGTCGCGGTGAAGGCCTCCGACGTGTTTCTCGCGGTGGCGGCCTATATGCAGCTCGCCGACGCGGTAGACTGTCCGGTTCATGTCGGCATTACCGAGGCGGGCGGCCTGATCGGCGGGACGGTGAAAAGCTCGATTGGTATCGGCAATCTTTTGTGGGCCGGGGTTGGCGACACGATCCGGGTGAGCCTGTCGGCCGAGCCGGAAGAAGAAGTGCGGGTCGGCTACGAGATGCTGAAGGCACTGGGTCTCAGGACGCGCGGCGTCCGGGTGGTCAGCTGCCCGAGCTGCGCGCGGCAGGGCTTTGACGTGATCCGCACGGTGCAGAAGCTCGAGGAACGGCTACAGCATATCCGCACGCCATTGTCGCTGTCTGTCTTGGGCTGCGTGGTCAACGGTCCGGGCGAGGCGCGGGAGACCGATATCGGCATCACCGGCGGCGGCAAGGGCAAGCATATGGTCTATCTCTCCGGCGTCACCGACCATCATGTCGAGGACGAGGACATGGTCGATCATATCGTCAAGCTGGTCGAGGCCAAGGCGGCGGCGATCGAAGCGGAAGCGGAACTGGTCGAGGCGGCGGAGTGAGCGCCGGCGGTCGCAAGCGCGCCAGCGACTTTCACCCCCGGATTCTCGAGATTTTCGACGGCTATGTGCACGGCGCGATTTCCAAGCGGGACTTTATCAAGCAGGCCGGGAAATTTGCCGCTGTGGGCGTGACCGGGGCGATGATCCTGGATCAGCTGCAACCCAATTATGCCTGGGCGGCGCAGGTCAAGCCGGATGATCCGGCGATTGTCAGCGAGCGGATCAGCTACAACAGTGCCGAGGGGCACGGCCCAATCAAGGCGCTGATGGCGAAGCCGGCGGGCGCGGGCGGCAAGCTGCCGGCGGTGCTGGTGATCCATGAAAATCGCGGACTTAATCCCTATATCGAGGATGTCGCGCGGCGGGTGGCCAAGGCCGGCTATCTGGCGCTGGCTCCCGATGGCCTGTCCCCTTTGGGCGGCTATCCGGGCAATGACGACGACGGACGGATGATGCAGCGGACGCTGGACGGTGCCAAGCTGATGGAGGATTTTTTCGCCGCCTTCGAATTTCTGCGCGATCATGACGGCTCGACCGGCAGGGTTGGCGCGGTCGGTTTCTGCTATGGCGGCGGCGTGTGCAATGCGCTGGCGGTGGCCTATCCAGATCTCGCCGCGTCGGTGCCTTATTACGGGCGCCAGCCGGAAGCCGCAGAAGTGCCGGCGATCGAGGCACCGTTGATGATCCAGCTGGCCGGGCTGGACGAGCGGATCAATGCCGGATGGTCGGCCTATGAGGCGGCGCTGGAAGAGCATCAGAAAGAATATAGTGTGCATTTCTATCCCGATGTGAATCACGGTTTCCACAATGACACGACGCCGCGTTATGACGAGAAAGCAGCGAACCTGTCGTGGCAGCGGACATTGTCATTTTTCGAGACCCATTTGCACGGGTAGCGATTGAGACGGGCAGATGCAGCGTCTCCTTTGCTTCAAAAATTTGGGTTCGACCATTCGCTCGATTGACAGCGAATGATCACTCGGCGTCGCTGAGCGGCATCATCGTGCTGTTGAGCCAGTTCCCGACATCCGTCAGATGCTCCGGTCTGGTGTCCTGCACAAACCTGGTCGCCAGATCCGCAAGCGTCACTGTCTTCAGGCTATCCCGAAACGCCCGTTCGGCCACCGCGAAGGCCGCCGCAATCTGGCAGGGGCTTTTGCAGTCTTTGCGCTTCAGGCCGCAGGGGCCGTTCTGGCGGATTTCCGTGCAGCGGAAGGCGGGTGCAAAGCCTTCGATGGCAGCCGTAATGTCCCACAGCGAAATCTCGGTGGCGGGTTTCGCCAGCCGGTAACCGCCATGAGCACCGCGGGAGGATTGTACAATCCCGGCCTTGCTAAGCGCCTGCAATTGTTTCGCCATATAGGCGGTCGGAACGTCATGATAGCGGGCCAGCGCTTCCGCCTTGAGCCCGCGGCCTTCCGGCAAAGCGATCAGCATCACAGCCGCATGGACGGCCCATTCGACACCTTTGGAAATCTGCAATATTGACTCTCTCATTTAATCGGACAATAAATATCCGAATAACATGGACTCGGGATGAGTTAAAGGAGAAAATATATGTTGATGGGAAAGCCTGACCTGCTGGACCGCGTTGCGCAGCTGCTGGTTCTGATCGTCGGTCTGTTCGCGGTGTTGTTTGGTCTGTTCATGATCATTCGACCGCTCGACTGGTATGTCTCGATTCCCACGGTCATCACAACCGGTCCGCCGAACCAGCATTTCATCCGGGATATCGGTATCGCCTATGCCGCCTGCGGGATCATGTTGCTTTACGCGAGCGTCAATATTCACATGCGCTGGCTGGCCGCATTTGCCGGAGCTCTGTGGCTGTCACTGCACGGGATCCTGCATATCTATGAAGTGTCGGTCGGGATTTGTTCGCCGGATGCGTTTATCGCTGATGCGCCGGGCGTGTTGGGGCCGCCCTTGCTGGTGTTCCTGGCGCTTGGCCTGCTTTTCGCCCGGCAACGCGTGGCACCGGCGGGTATTCCCAAAGCGCTGCTGCTCAAGGCGGCGACCGCGGGGATCGAGGATAGCGAAAAGCAATATTTCGAAGAAATCGCCGCTGCACCTGGCCATGCCTTCGAGAAATTTGCCCATTTCATGCCCGCTTCCATGCATCGCCATGCGTCCCCTGCCATTCTGTGCCATGCCGCCCGGCTGGGCGCGAATATGGTCGAGGATTGCGGTCCCTGCGCGCTCACCTCGGCTGAATGGGCCTTGTTTGACAATGTGCCCCGGGAAACGGTCAATCGCTGGCTGAGCGGCGATCCGGATATTCCCGAAGAAGAAGCAGTGGCGCTGCAATTTGGCCGGGCTATCGGCTCCCAGTCGATCGATGCCTTCGAACTGGGAGACCAGATCGAAGCGCGATATGGTCGCGCCGTGCGGTTCGAACTGGCGATGGCTGCAGCCATGGTCCGCGCCTATCCCGCCATGAAACGCGGCCTTGGCCTGACAAAAGCCTGTTCCCTCACGCCGCTGGCAGTGTAAGAGCCGATGGATGAGATATTTACTGCTATTGTTGGCCGGACTGGCGATGATTCCCGCCTCTGCGGTACGAGCGGAATCGGCAGCTGCCGAACACCCCGAAGCGCGTCCGTTTGACGCAGCAGCCGACGCGACGGCTGCGGTCGACGCGGCCTTGGCTCGGGCGAAACGTTCGGAAAAACCGGTCATTCTCGTGATGGGCGCCAACTGGTGCCATGACAGCCGTGGCCTGGCTGGCTGGTTTGCCCAGCCGCGCTTTGCGACGATGCTGGATGCCAAATATGAGCTGGTCTATGTCGACGTGGGTCACAAGGATCGCAATCTTGAAATCGCGCAGCGCTTTGGCATCAAGACGGTCGAGGGAACACCGACGGTGCTGGTGCTGTCATCCAGTGGCACCTTGCTCAACCGCAAATCCGCACCGAAATGGCGGAATGCGGCGAGCCGCGAGGACGACGATATCTTTGCCTATTTCGACGAATTTACCCCCGAACCCTGAACCGAAGGAAAGCAGGTGCCGCGCGCATTGACCTATTTGCTGATCATTCTGGCCGTGATTGCCGTGGCCATATTCTTCCTGCCGCTGCGGCTGGCGGTCGGTATGGCGGGACTGGAAGGTTCGCGCTTCTCGGCCAGGGCGATCAGCGGCTCAGTCTGGAACGGCCGGATCGAGGGGGCGCAGCTCGGACCGTTCCCGCTCGGCGACCTTGACGCGAACTTACGGTTCCTGCCGCTGCTGTCCGGCCGGGTGCTGATGGACCTGAAACGTCCGGCTGCGGGCAGCAATGCCGGACTCGTGGCGACGGTCGGCAAGAACGGCAACAGCTTGCTGATACAGGACCTGACCACGATCATGACCGTCGGCAGCCAGCTGGCACCCCTGCCGGCGTCCGCGATCGACCTGCAATCGGTCAGCATCACTTTTGCCGGTGGTCGCTGCCAGTCGGCCAGCGGCCAGGTGCGCATGTCGCTTGACGCCAATATACCGGGGCTGGACCTGAAACAGGGACTTCTCGGCAAGGCCGAATGCCAGGACGGGGTGCTGGTGCTGCCATTGCAAAGCGGGTCCGGCATGGAGCAGTTGACTCTGAAGCTGGAGGGCAACGGCTTTTACACCGCGCGGCTCTTTTTGTCAGGTAGCGACCGCGCCTGGACCCTGCTATTGCCCACACTTGGTTTTCGCACGGTGCCCAGCGGCTACGCGATCAAGGTTGCCGGGCAGCTGGGACAGAGGAACGCACGATGACCAAGGCAGTAAAATTCTCGATCCTCGACCTGTCGCCGGTGCCGCAGGGCAGCGACGTCAAAACCGCGCTCGACCGGTCGCTGGCGCTCGCCCGGCAGGGCGAGGATCTCGGCTACGAGCGGTTCTGGATGGCTGAGCATCACGGCATGGAGGGCATTGCCAGCGCCGCCACCGCGGTCGCGCTATCGCATATTGGCCATGGCACCAAGTCGATCCGGATCGGTGCCGGCGGGATCATGCTGCCCAACCATGCGCCGATGGTGATTGCCGAACAGTTCGGTACGCTGGAAGCATTGTTTCCGGGACGAGTGGATCTCGGGCTCGGTCGCGCACCCGGATCGGACCAGCGGACCGCACAGGCGCTGCGCCGCAATCTCAACAGCGATGCCAATGAATTTCCGCGTGACGTGCTCGAACTGCAGGCCTTTCTGGCGGGAGACGAACGGCTTGGTGTCCAGGCGACACCGGGGCAGGGGACGAATATCCCGCTTTATATTCTCGGCAGCAGCCTGTTTGGTGCGCAGCTGGCGGCGGCCCTGGGCCTGCCCTACGCTTTTGCCTCCCATTTTGCGCCTCAGATGCTGGATGAGGCGCTCACGATCTACCGGCGCGATTTCAAGCCGTCGGAGCAACTGGCCGAACCCTATGTGATGTGCGGTTTCAACATATTCGCCGCTGACAGCGACGAGGAAGCGGAATATCTGTCCAGTTCGATGCTGCAGAGCTTTGTCGCACTGCGCTCGGGCAATCCGGGCAAGATGCCGCCGCCGGTCGAGGGCTATCGCGACAGCCTCCCGCCGCAGTTCCAGTCGATGCTCGGGCAGATCATGCAGGGCAGCGCAGTGGGCTCGCCGGAAAGCGTCCAACAGGCGGCCCAGCGGTTTATCGACCGGACCGGTGCCGACGAGTTGATCATTTCCGGATCGATCTTCGACCAGGCAGCGCGCGAGAAAAGCTATGCTCTCGCGGCGGAGGTGCGCGACAGGATCGCCGCCTAGGGCAGAATATACTGCATACAGGCCTTGATTTTGGCCACCGGTCTGCGCATGACTTGGGGCAAATCAAAATACCGAAAAAGGGCCCCCATGGCAGAAAAAAAAGTGCAACGTTCCGGCACGAATTCAGCGCTTCGCGACTTTCTGAACAGCGAAGCGGCGGGCGGCATCCTGCTGATGGTGGCGGCAGCGCTGGCCATGGTGGTGGCGAACAGTCCGCTGTACGACATGTATCACCATTTTCTGCACGAGATAAAGGGACCGACCCTGTCGAGCAAATTGGGGCCGATGACGCCGCATTTGTGGATCAACGACGGGCTGATGGCGATCTTCTTCCTGCTCGTCGGGCTGGAAATCAAGCGCGAATTCGTCGACGGCCGGCTCAACACCTGGGACCGGCGCCGACTGCCGGTGCTGGCCGCTGCCGCCGGGATGGCCGTGCCCGCGCTGATCTATCTGTTTGTCGTCCAGGACGTGCCCCACCTCTACAATGGCTGGGCGATCCCGGCGGCTACCGATATTGCCTTTGCAATCGGCGTGCTGGCGCTGCTGGGGCCGCGCGCGCCGACCTCGCTCAAGCTGTTTCTGGTGACCGTCGCCATCGTCGACGACATGGGCGCGGTGGCGATCATCGCGCTGGTCTACACGGCCGAGATCAATGGGGCTGCCCTGTTGGCCAGCGCCGCGATCCTGGGGATCATGTACACGATGAACCGCAATGGCGTGCTCAAGCTGTGGCCCTATCTGATCGGCTCAGGGCTGCTCTGGTATGCGGTGCTGATGTCCGGGGTACACGCGACGATCGCCGGCGTGCTGGCGGCGATGACGATCCCGATCGTTGTCACGCCAACGTCACCGGATGCAGAAGAGTCCCCGCTCCACCGGCTGGAACATGCGATCTCGCCGTGGAGCGCTTTTCTGATCGTACCATTATTCGGCTTTGCCAATGCCGGGGTGTCGCTTGAGGGGATTGGCTGGGACCAGGTGTTTGCGCCCTTGCCGCTGGGCATTGCCGCCGGCCTTTTCTTCGGCAAGCAGATCGGCATTTTCGCCAGCGTCTGGATCGCGGTCAAGACCGGTTTTGCCGGGCGTCTCGGTGGGGCGAGCTGGCTGCAGGTCTATGGCGTCGCGATGCTCTGCGGCATCGGCTTCACGATGAGCCTGTTCATCGGTGCGCTGGCCTTTCCGGGGCAGGAGCTGCTGATCGAGGAGGCCAAGATCGGCGTGCTCGGCGGGTCGCTGCTGTCGGCGGTGGTCGGGTTCTGCATCTTGCGTTTCGCGCCGCAGGACAAGCATCTGAAATCGCTCGACAAGGAAGATGCGGAGCAACTGCTGGGCGCGATGCCTGCCAATGAAGTGCAAAAGCTGAAGGATAGTCTGTGATGAAAATCCGGCTCGTCGCAGCCGTCTGCCTCGCGATCACCGCCCAGCCATTGCTCGCCCGGTCGGCACCGCCGCCGGTGGTCACCGATACGGCGGAGTTGAAAGCGTCGAACGAATTGAGCGCGATCGCCGACGACTATGTCAAAATCACGCTCGCTCTGGGTGAAAAGGAAGCGGGCTATGTCGACGCCTATTACGGGCCCGCAGCCTGGGCAGAAGCGGCGAAATCGGATCCGCGCGACATGCGCGAACTGGGCAATGCGCTGATCGCGCTGATGGAGCGGCTCGATGCCCTGCCGCAAGGCGACGATCCACTGGTCGAGGAGCGCAAGAAGTTCCTCTCGGCACAGCTGGAAGCGGCGGTGACCCGCCATGCGATGATCCAGGGCGAGGTCTTCCCCTTTGTGAAGGAAGCGCAGGGGCTGTTCGGGGTAACGCCGGAACTGAGGCCCCTGGAAGAATTTGATCCGGTGCTCGAGGAGATTGAAAATATTGTCCCCGGCGAAGGTCCTCTCAGCCAGCGGGTGGCGGCGTTCGAGCAGAATTACATCATTCCCAAGGACCGGCTCAAGATCGTGTTCGACACGGCGATTGCCGAGTGCAAGGCGCGGACAGAAAAATATTTCGACCTGCCCGCCGGCGAGAATTTCAAAATGGAATTTGTGACCGGCAAAAGCTGGAGCGGCTATAATTATTATCAGGGTAATTATCAGAGTCTGATCCAGGTCAACACCGACCTGCCGATCTTCATTGGCCGCGCCGTCGATCTCGGCTGCCACGAGGGTTATCCGGGCCATCATGTCTACAACATGCTGCTCGAGCGCAATCTGACCAAGGGCCGCGGCTGGCAGGAATTTTCCGTTTATCCGCTCTATTCTCCGCAGAGCCTGATCGCAGAGGGGTCTGCCAATTACGGTATCGAACTGGCATTCAACGGCGAGGAGCGGCTCGAATATGAGCGGGATGTGCTGTATCCGCTGGCCGGGCTCGATCCCGACACGGCGGCGGCCTACTGGGCGCTGCAGATCGCCAAGCAGGCGCTGAACGGGGCGCGGATGACGATTGCACAGCAATATCTGGATGGCGAGATCACGCGCGCCGAGGCGATCGCGCAGAATCAGAAATATCAGCTGGTCTCCGCCGAGCGGGCGGCGCAGATGGTCGACTTCAGCGAGCAATATCGCAGCTATGTCATTAACTATGGTCTTGGCATGGACATGGTGCGCGACTGGATCGAGGCGCAGGGCGATGCCCCGGTCTGGCGCTGGAAGGCGATGGAGCGGTTGCTGAGCGAACCGATGCTGCCGGGGGATCTGGTGGAGAAGTGACTTTCGAGTAGGCGGTTCAGGAGTGATCCCGAGATCCTGAAACAAGTTCAGGATGACGCACTTGCTTATCGGATCCGCGCACTTCCAAATCCCTCTTGCACATCCCGAGAATCGGCGTAATCCGTCTCTATATTTTCGAGACAGGACCGCTGCATGGCATTCAATCTTTTCGGACGTATCAAGCCCCTCGACGCCATCCTCGCAACAGCAGAAAAAAAGGCTCTGACCCGGACGCTCGGGCCAATCCAGCTCACCCTGCTGGGGGTCGGTGCGATCATTGGCACCGGGATTTTCGTACTGACATCGGAGGCGGCGCAGAAGGCCGGGCCCGGCATGATGTGGAGCTTCGTGATCGCCGGGCTGGTCTGCGCGGTGGCGGCGCTCTGCTATTCGGAACTGGCGTCGATGGTACCGGTATCGGGATCGGCCTACACCTACACCTATGCGGTAATGGGCGAGTTGCTGGCGTGGATGGTCGGCTGGGCGCTGATCCTCGAATATGCGGTGGCGGCGAGTGCGGTTTCGGTGGGTTGGTCGGGCTATTTTGTCGGACTGCTCGCCAATGCCGGGATAGAATTACCGCGAGCGCTGACGATTGGCAGCTATGCACCGGGCGGTCTTGTGAATCTGCCGGCGCTGATCATAGCGTTGCTGGTTACCTTCCTGCTGATGATCGGGACCAGCGAGAGCGCCAAGGTCAATGCGGTGCTGGTGGCGATCAAGGTCACCGCGCTGACCATCTTCATCGCGCTGACCCTGCCGATGATACAGGGGCAGAATTTCGATCCGTTCATGCCCAATGGCTGGTTTGGCGAGAGCCGCGGCTTTGGCGCGGTTGGGGCGGCAGCGTCGATCTTCTTTGCCTATGTCGGTTTTGACGCGGTTTCCACGGCCGCCGAGGAGACCAAGAATCCGCAGCGCAACGTGCCGATCGGTCTTATCGGCAGTCTCGGTATCTGTACGGTCTTCTATCTGCTGGTCGCAGCGGGTGCGATCGGCACCGTCGGCGCGCAGCCGATTGTTGACGCCGCCGGCAATGTCCTGGCGCCCGGCAGCACCGAGTTTGCGGCG
>CAWUKF010000057.1:0-11428 GCA_963922745.1 uncultured Sphingomonadales bacterium | reverse complement strand
TGGAGCAGATCGTGGGTATCCCGCTGGCGAAAGCCGTACCATTCGATCAGGTCGCGATATTTGCGCGGGCTGAACCGGTCATATTCGGCAATCAGGCCGGCCGCACTGAGGCCTTCCTTCTCCATGAAGTCGCAATAGGCATGGGCGAGGCTGCCTTCGGGCATCTGGCGCAGGCGATCATGGTCGTCCAGCAATGGCGCAAGTTCGGGTTCGCTCGCCAGCAGCGCCCTGCCCTTGTCGCTTTCGACAAAGGCCCTGGCATCCTTGCGGAAGCCGGGGCGCGGCAGCGATTCAAAGATGTGGAATACCTGCTCGGTATCTTCCTTGTCCTTGATCAGCTCGCGAAAATGGTGGAGCGCCTTGAGCGGACGAAAACGGGCTGCCGGCCGGTCCGGATGGATGAACGGCCTTTGCGAATCGCCGGGGGCGGGAAAGTCATGGTCAATTTTCATAACGGCTATCTATGAACTACTGACATCAATGTCAATATAGATTCATCGCTTTCCCCGGCAGGCTGGCTCGGCTAGTCACGACGGGTCCCGAACAGGGCTTGCGGCCGGGCTTTGCCGGTCGCGATTTTGCTTGGGCTTGCCGCAAACCGGACGCGGGAGAGAGAAATTTGAAACCCCACGACACATTGCCCTACGCCGCGCTGCCCGATTATTCGGACGCCGAACGAATTGCCCGGTCGCGGGCTTTTTACGAAGCGATCCGGACTCGCCGGACGTGTCGCTATTTCAGCCCGGACCCGGTCCCGCGCGCGGCGATCGAAAATGCCATTCTGGCTGCCGGGACCGCTCCCAATGGCGCCAATCACCAGCCATGGCATTTTGCCGTAATTGAGTCGCCGGAACGCAAACAGGCGTTGCGCGCCGCCGCCGAGGAAGAGGAGCGGGCCTTCTACGCCAGCAAGGGAAGCGAAGAATGGCTGGAGGCGCTGGCACCGCTGGGCACCGATGCCGACAAGCCTTTTCTGGAGACCGCCCCCTTTCTCATCGTCATATTCGGCCAGCGCAAGGGCGGGATGCATCCGGGCGAGATGAAGCAGAATTATTATGTCAACGAGAGCGTCGGCATTGCCATCGGCATGCTGATCACGGCGCTGCACGATGCCGGTCTCGCGACGCTGACCCACACGCCCAACCCGATGAAATTCCTGAACCGGCTTTGCGAGCGACCGTCGCACGAAAAGCCGATGATGATCCTGGTCGTTGGCAAGCCCGCGCCGGATGCCACGGTTCCGCGCCATGCCACGATCAAGAAACCGCTCGACCAGATTGCCAGCTGGCTGTGAATGACTGGAACGTGCAAGGGTCTGTTCGCCCTGAACCTGTCGAAGGACAGCCAGCCGGGCCCGCTCTGCGGGTCAACGTCCTTCGACAGGCTCAGGACGAACGGGTTTGACATGAACAACACTGCCCCCACCCCTCGCTATCTCGAACTCGACGCCCTGCGCGGCTTTGCGGTGATGGGAATCCTGCTGATGAACATCGTCGGCTTCTCAATGCCGGAACTCGCCTATGTCAGTCCGGCGGCCTATGGCGGCACCGATACGCCCGATATCATCGTCTGGGCCCTGTCCTATATTTTTATCGACGGCAAGATGCGCGGCCTGTTCACCATCCTGTTCGGGGCCAGCATGATGCTGATCATCGAACGGGCGCAGGCGAGTGGCGACAATCCCGCCAGGGTGCATTTTTCGCGCATGGCCTGGCTGGCCATTTTCGGTCTCGCGCATTTCTATTTCCTGTGGTCCGGCGACATCCTGTTCCTCTACGCCGCCGTCGGCTGCATCGCCTATTTTCTCGGAAACCTCAGCGCCGACGACCTGATCCGGCGGGCGCTGCTGATCTTCACTATCGGCTTTGTCGGCTTTTGCTTCATGTTCGGCAGTTTGCTGCACATCGAATATCAGGCCAGCCTGCCGGGGGCCAGCGCGGCGGAGATTGGCAGGCTGACGGACATTCTCGCCGAATTCGATACCGGCCCCACGGCGGTCGCAGCGGACGTCGCCCTGCATCAGTCGGGATTTCTGTCCATCATGATGGCAAAATTGCGCGACGATCTGTTCCAGCCGCTGATCCTGCTCGCCTACAATCTGGCCGAGACCCTGCCGCTGATGATGATCGGCATGGCGCTGTACAAGAACGGCTTCATGACCGGAGAATGGAGTGCGGCCGACTATCGTCGGCTCGGCATAAGGATGACCGCGGTCGGCGGCGCCATACTCGCCGCCATCGCTGCCGGCCTCTTCTACAGGGGCTTCGACATATTGCCGACGCTCAACGCCAGCTATGCGTGGAACTGGCCCTCGCAGCTGCTGATGACAATCGGCTATGCAGCCTTGCTGATAGGACTGATCCGCCGGTTTGCGGCGTCGGGCTGGATGCAGCGGGTCGCTGCTGTCGGTCGAGCGGCCTTTTCCAATTATCTCGGCACCAGCGTAGTCATGACCTTCCTCTTCTATGGCTGGGGGCTGGGCCTATACGGGTCGGTCGGGCGTGCGGAACTCTATCTTTTCGTCGTCGCCGCCTGGGCGCTGATGCTGCTCTGGTCTGCGCCCTGGCTACGCCATTTTCGCTACGGGCCGCTGGAATGGCTATGGCGAAGCCTGGCGAGGAGGAGCCTGCAGCCGATGCGCCTGCAAAGGAAGGGCGATTAACGCATTTTCACTATTGCGATCTATTCTCATTAGCGATATACGAATCGCCGAGAGGAACGGAAATGGTAGTTTGCGTCTGTAATGCAATTAAGGAAAAAGACCTGAGAGCTGCCGTTCGCAGCGGGGCGGATCGTCCTTCGCAGGTCTATGCGCTGCTCGGTCGCAAGCCGAAATGCGGACAGTGCCTTGCCTTTGCCCAGACGATCATCAAGTCGGAAGTTGCGACCGCTTAGCATTATCGTTATCAAATCCTTGAAATAATTGAATTTTCTTTGGCTGGAGCCCTTTCGCTTCACCGGCCAATGCTGTATACCCGCAGGCAACCTAAGACCAACCAGCTGGAAGGAAGCTGCCATGAAGGGCGATACCAAAGTCATTGAGTTTCTCAACGAAGCGCTCAAGAACGAACTCACCGCGATCAACCAATATTGGCTGCATTACCGCATGCTGGACAATTGGGGCGTGACCAAACTCGCCGAGTTCGAGCGCCACGAATCGATCGACGAGATGAAACATGCCGACAAGCTGGCCGAACGGATTTTCTTCCTGGACGGCCTGCCCAATTTCCAGTTGCTTGGCCGGCTAAAGATTGGCGAAACGGTCGAGGAAGTGCTGAAGGCCGATCTCGAGCTCGAATATGAAGCCCTGCCGATGCTCAAGGACGCGATCGAATATTGCGAGAGCGTGCGCGACTATGTCAGCCGCGACCTGTTTGCAGAAATTCTCGAAAGCGAGGAAGACCATGTCGATTCACTCGAACAGCAGTTCGACATGATCGAACGGATGGGAATCGAGAATTACATCCAGCTGCAGTCGAAGCCGGTCGAAGGGTCCTGATTCAGCCGAACTGGCGGCCAAAGCCTTGGGGATGACGTTGCTGAACCACCGGGCTGGCGTCTTCTTCAAGGATGGCCAGCGTTTCTTCAAACATGCCGCGCAACGCGACCACCGGTTCGATCAGCTCGTCGGGCGTATCATGATGTTCGACGCAGGCCCGGGCGGTCATTTCGATGGTTTCTGCCGTCATGCTCAATCGCAAGGCTCCGAATTGTAGCGCCTCGCCCTTGAGCGTGTGCGCTGCCATGACCATTGCCACCGGATCCTTGGCCCGCATCGCGTCCTCGATCTTGCTAACAGAAGCGGTGCCATCCTCACGGAAATAGCCTAATATGCGCACGAAATTGGGGCCGAGCGCAGAGCGGGTCGCGCTGCAAACAGCCCAGTCGATCAATTCGCTTTCCAATGGCGCCACCGGCCGCTCCTGACAAATTAGCGAAGATACGCTATTGGAGCAAAATCTAGCGCCCGACCGGTAAAGACTTTGTTACCGGATTCAAAAATAATTAACCACGATAAGCCGCTGCTTTGGCGAAGCTGCGGAAAATCAGTCCTTTTCGTGATAGGGGTTTTTCGGGGCGCGGATGATCAGTCGCACCGGCACACCGCCAAAGCCGAGTTCGCGGCGAATGCCGTTGACCAGATAGCGGCGGTAGCTTTCGGGCAGTTCGTCGATACGGGTCCCGAAGATCACGAAGGACGGCGGCCGCGTCTTGGCCTGAGTGATGTAGCGCAGCTTGATCCGCTTGCCACCCGGTGCGGGCGGCGGGTTCTCGGTAATGGCATCCTCGAACCAGCGATTGAGCTTGCCGGTCGAAACCCGCTGCGACCAGATCCGCCGCGCCTGGAACGCCGCCTTCATCAGCTGGTCGATGCCCTTGCCGGTAAAGGCCGACACGGCAACCAGCGGCACGTCGCGCACCTGCGCGAGACCGTCGTTCAGCGCCGCCCGGATGCCGTTAAACAATTTGCTCGGCCCCTCGGCCACATCCCATTTGTTGATGCCGATGATCAGGCAGCGGCCTTCCTGGATGGCATGATCGGCGATGCGCAGGTCCTGGGCTTCGAGGCCCTTGGTCGCATCGAGCAGCAGCACCACCACTTCGGCAAAGTCCACCGCATGACGGGCATCGGCTACGGCCAGCTTCTCCAGCTTGTCGTTGACCTTCGCCCGCTTGCGCATGCCGGCAGTGTCGATCAACCGGACTCGGCGATCGGGCTCGATGCCGTCGAGCTTTTCTTCCTCGGTGAGTTCGTCGTCATGCCAGACCCAGTCGACGGTGATACTGTCGCGGGTAATACCGGCTTCCGGACCGGTGATCATCCGGTCTTCGTCGAGCATCTTGTTGATCAGGGTCGACTTGCCGGCATTGGGACGCCCGACGATCGCCAGTTTCAGCGGCGCGGATTCGTCGGTCGGCTCGTCGGCTGCGGCCGCCCTGAAATTCTCGACATAGGGCTGGATCGCCTGGAACAGGTCGGCCATGCCGTCGCCATGCTCGGCGCTGAACGGAATCGGGTCGCCGAAACCAAGCGCATAGCTTTCCATGATCCCGGCATCCGCCGCCTTGCCCTCGGCCTTGTTGACCAGCAGCACGACCGGCGTTTTTGCGCTTCTCAGCCAGCGGGCGATTTCCTCGTCGAGTGGCGTCAGACCCGCCCGGCCGTCGATCACAAAGATCGCCAGCTCCGCTCCCGCGACCGCCAGTTCCGTCTGCTTGCGCATCCGTCCCGGCAGGCTCTTGGCATCTTCGTCTTCATAGCCCGCCGTATCGACGATATTGAACTCCAGCCCCAGCAGATTGGCAGCCCCCACCCGCCGGTCACGGGTGACCCCGGGCGTGTCGTCGACAAGCGCCAGCTTCTTGCCAACCAGACGGTTGAACAGGGTCGACTTGCCGACATTGGGTCGGCCTATGATTGCAATATTGGGCAGCATGAAGCCGGTCCCTGTCCTTTGCTTGTGATCCTCAGCGGAACGCGGAGATACGGCCGCTGTCGTCAAGAATATATAGCATGCCACCGGCAACGATCGGCGGCAGCGAGACGCCCTTGTCCAGTTCGAACAACGTCTGGCTTGATCCCTCGCCGGGCGAAACCGCCACAACCTCGCCTTCGGTATTGGCAACAATCAGACGATTGCCGGCCAGGATCGGCCCGGTCCAGTTGATCGGGTTTTTCTTCTTCTTTTCATTCTTGTAATCGGCGAGCTGGCTGATCCACCGAACCTTGCCATTCGGCCGCGCGATGCATAGCAGCTTGGCGTCATCGGTCAGCACGAACACCCATTCGCCAGCCACAACCGGCGTGGTGATCCCGGCGATATTCAGTTCCCAGATGCGCTGGCCAGTCACCAGTTCATAGGCAGCCATGCGGCCGCCCTGGCCCAGCGCGAACACCCGGCCACGATCAATCACCGGATCGGCGTCGATATCGGACAGGGTTGCGACCGAGGTCGAAATGCTGGTCCGTGCAAGCGCGTCATTCCAAAGATTGCGGCCATTCTCGTAGCGATAGGCGGTCAGTTCACCCGAACTATAACCAGCGACCACTGTGCCCTGGCCAGCCGCTGGCGCGGCGACACCGAAAATTCCGGCGAGACCGACGGTCCCGGCCTCGTTCCACTGCACCGATCCGTCGAGCATGTTGAGCGCGTAAATCTGGTTGTCCTGCGTCATCACGTAAACATTGCCGTTGGAAATGGTCGGCGAGCCGCGCAGCGGTCCGGCCGGACGCACTTTCCATATCTCGCTGCCGTCCGCCGCGTTGAGCGCGACGACATCGCCGACACCATTGGTGGCATAGACGATGTTGTCGAACACGCTCACGCCGCCGCCGAACAGCGACGATTCGCCATCGCCCTTGACGTCCATCTGGACAGACCAGATTTTCGCGCCGGTAGCGGCATCAAACGCGTGTACCACAGCCCGGGTATCGGTGACGAACAGCCGGCCACCGGAAACTACCGGGGCAGAGGCCAACCGTTCCCGCTTGTTGGTGCCGCTGATATCGGCGGTCCAGACACGCGCAAGATTGTCGCCCAGCGCCACATGCCCGATCGATTTGCTCGCGTTACCGCCCGATTGTGCCCATTCACTGTTTGCGACCGGAGCCGGCAGGATCACCGCAATCGAGGCCAGAGCGGGATCGACTTCGGCACCGCTTTCGCCGCTCAAGATCGGTGTGCGCTTGCCAAGCGTCGGGGTGCTTTTCTTGTCTTCACCATCGCCGCCACCCAAAATGCCGCAGCCGGACAGCAGCGACAGGGCCAGCAGGCTGGCAATCAGTTTCTTACCGGAAATCATTCCTTGGATTCTCCCTCGGCCGCAACGGCTTTCAGTGGTGCAACCTCTTTATCATCGCTGTCGAGCTCGACCGCGTCAATGCCCTCGACTCCCGCCATCTGCAACGCACGCGACCGGATTGTGGCCGGGACATTCTCATCCTTGGCGAGCTGCGCGAACAGTGGCCCAGCCAGGTCGGACTTGCCCATGTTGAGATAGGAAATCGCGACCATTTCGCCGGCGCTGCCAAACCAGGGATTGCCCGGCACCGCCAGCGGTTTCAGCCGGTCGATCACCTGCTGCGGCTTGAGCGCGTCAAATTCAGCCGTGGTCTGGCGGATCAACGCGAGATCGCGAAATGGCTTGGGCAGGCTTTCGTCGGCAACAACCTTGCCATAGCCTGCGATCGCCTTTTTCGGATTGTTCTTTTCCAGGGCTATATTGGCCTGCAGCAGCTGGGCGGCAGCCCGGTAACCCGGCTGCCCGGCTTCCATCAACGGCTCCAGCGCTTTTGCGGCCCCGTCCAGGTTATTCTGCCGGACACTGTCGATGGCCGCGACATATTCCTCGCTGCGCAGACCGGAATCCTCGCTCTGGTGGTTCTGGTAGAAAATCCAGCCGGCGAGGGAACCTAGGCCGATGATGACCGCAGCAAAAATCCATATCCCGTAACGGGTGGCAAAATGCTTCAGCTGGTCCTCACGCACCGCTTCATCGACTTCGCGCAGGAACACCTGTTCCTGGCGGTCTGGCTGCTCTTCTGGTGCCTTGTCTTTGTCTTTGGCCAATGTGGCTTCCTCGATATTATTTCGTGCACCCGATCTGCGGTCGGGCACAGGCAATTTGCAATGGGCTGTCCTTTAGCGCCCGCATTGGCAAAAGTAAAAGTCTATTGACCATTTCCACAGGCTGAACGAGACCGAGACCCGTTGGGATGATTTTCCCTATTTTTTCGGCTGATAGAGCTGGTCCGGACCCGGAAAACTGCGCTCCCTGACCTCTCCCGCATATTGTTCGGCGGCCTGGTCAATCTGCTCGGCAATATTGTGATAGCGCTTCACGAAGCGGGCCGTGCGGTCGAACATGCCGAGCATGTCCTCGGTGACCAGCACCTGGCCATCGCATTGCGCCGATGCCCCGATGCCAATGGTGATGGCCTTCACCGCCTTGGTCGCCTCGATCGCAATCGGCTCCAGCACGCCTTCAAGAACAATCGCGAAGGCACCGGCCTGGTCCAGCGCCACCGCGTCGCCGACAATCTTTTTGGCTTCGGCATCGCTGCGTCCACGCGCCGCATAGCCGCCCAGCACATTGATCGCCTGCGGCGTGAGGCCAACATGACCGACCACCGGTATGCCGCGCTGTACGAGGAACGCCACCGTCTCCGCCATCACCTCGCCGCCTTCCAGCTTGACCGCGGCGGCGCCGGTCCGCTTCAGGATTTGGGCGGCGCTTTCATAAGCCTGCTGCGGCGACTGTTCGTAGGATCCAAACGGCATATCGACCACGACCACGCTATGATAGCTACCCCGGACCACCGCCGCGCCATGATTGCACATCATGTCGAGCGTGACCGGGATCGTCGAATCCAGGCCGTAAATAACCTGCGCCAGCGAATCGCCAACCAGCAGCATATCGCAATGCGCGTCGAGCAGCTGCGCCGTCCGCGCGGTATAGGCGGTCAGCATCACCACCGGCTCCTCGGTAACGCCATCGACCTTGCGGCCCTGGATCTTGGGAACGGAAAGCCGCCGCATTGGCTGCGGGCGCGGATTGGCGCGACTGGTGGATGTATCGAGTTTGAAGGTCGTGGACATGGCAAGCCTCAGCAGTGACGTGAATCGAAGCGCCCTGATAAGCGACGCCGGCGGATAAGGCCAGCTTGGCGATCAACGCCGGGCGGCAGCGACGGCCAGGCCGGGATTGTCGCTGAACAGGCCATCGACGCCGGCGGCGACAAAGGCCCGCACTTCCCCCTTCAGATCACCCGGCTCGCGCGGATCGATGCCGCTCTTGAAGTCGGTCGGAAGAAAATAATTCTCGCGGCGGAACGTCCATGGGTGGACGACAAGACCGGCCTTGTGCGCCATTTCGACCAGCCCGGTCGGGGCGCTCAGCTGGCCAATGGCATTGCGGCCAATCACCAGATCCTTTGGCGGGCCGATGCCGTCGGCATAGGACGCGACTTTCCGGAGGCCCGCGGGGGTCAGCATCGATGCATAGGTCAGCTTCCTGTCATCGGGCGGCCCGCCCTCGCCTGCGACCAGCTGCACCAGACGAATATCGGTTTTGCGGTTGAGGGAGATCAGATTGCCGATCTCGAACGACTGGATGAAGACCGGGTCCGCTTTGCCATCATAGCCATATTGCTTGAGCAGACGAAGCATCGCTTCATCATGGGCGAGACCCAGCGCCCTGAAATAGCCGGGATGTTTTGTCTCCGGGTAGACGCCGATCCGCTTGCCACTCTGCTCTTGATGCCTCTGCAGCAGCTGCAATATCTCTTCGAAGGTCGGCACTTCGAACCGCCCGTCATATGCCGTATTGGCCGCGCGCATTTCGGGGAGCCGCTCTTTTGCCCGCAGGGTCTTCAGTTCGGCCAGAGTAAAATCTTCGGTGAACCAGCCTTCATGCCGCTCGCCGTCGATCGTCTTCACGGTCTTGCGGTCGGCAAATTCCGGCCTGTCGGCAACATCGGTGGTTTCGCTGATCTCATTCTCGTGCCGCGCCACCAGCACGCCGTCTTTGGTCAGCACCAGATCGGGTTCGATGAAATCCGCGCCCTGCTCGATCGCCAGCGCATAGGCCGCCAGCGTATGCTCCGGACGCTCGCCGCTGGCGCCGCGATGGGCGATTATGATCGGCATTTCCCCGCTCAATGTGACCACGCGCTTCTCCGGCTCCCCATTTGCCGCACCCTGAATGCCGCAACCGGCCAATAGCAGGAAGAGCAACAAGCTGAAAGCGATCCGGAGGTTCATGGCTAGCCGACCTCGACGCCTTTCCAGAAGGCGATCCGGCCCGCTATGTTGCTGGCTGCTTCTTTCGGGGAGGGATAATACCAGGCCGCATCCTCGTTGACCTCGCCCTCGACGATCAGCGAATGATAAGATGCGTCGCCCTTCCACGGGCACTGGCTGGTGGTGTCGCTCTGCATCAGATATTTCGACCAGACAGAATCGCGTGGAAAATAATGATTGCCCTCAACGACCACGGTGTCGTCGCATTCTGCGATCACCACGCCATTCCATTTTGCCTGAACCATTAGCTTGTCCTTTTTCTGATGCCAGTATCGGCGGCGGCAATCCCTGTTATCGGCACCCAGATCCGGATAGCCTCGAAACATAACAATTTTATGCCAGCAGCCCCGATAAGTTCAGAAATACGGATCGGCGATACGGCATTCAGGGTAAATTCGCCGGAATGCCGGACGCGCTAGCTGTTGCGCGCGGCCAGTCCGGCGGCTTCATAGTCCGAAGCCTTGAAGCCGACGACCAGTTCGTCGCCATGCTCCAGCACCGGCCGTTTGATCATGCTGGGGTTTTCCGCCATCACCATCACCGCAGTATCGTCGCTGATATTTTCCTTCACCATGTCGGGCAGCTTGCGGAACGTCGTGCCGCGCTTGTTGATCAGCGTTTCCCAGCCGACCTGCATCACCCACATCTCCAGCTTTTCCTTGGTGATCCCGGACTTTTTATAGTCATGGAAGACATAGTTGATGCCATTCTTCTCCATCCAGTTGCGCGCCTTCTTGATGGTGTCGCAATTGGAGATGCCATACATCTTGGTTTCGTTACTCATCACATTGTTCCTGTTTCTGCTGCGCTTTGAGCCAGAGGCAGATGTCAGCCACCGGACATCGGTCACATTTGGGGCTCCGGGAAGTGCAGATTCGCTTCCCGAACTGAATTAGCCAGAAATGGCCGTCGCGCAAGGCCCAATCGGGGCTGCGCTCTTCGAGCTGCTGCGCAGTCTTGTCTGCGGTCTTGGCATTGGTCAGGCCGATCCGGTTGCAGACCCGGTGGACATGGGTGTCGACGGCGATCACATCGGCACCAAAGGTGAAGCTCATCACGATGTCAGCGCATTTCCGGCCAATGCCGGGCATCGACAGCAGGCCCTCGCGCGTATCCGGCACGATTCCGCCATGGGCGGCGAGCAAATGCTCGCAGAATTTCCGTATGCTGCGCGTCTTGTTGTTATAGAGTCCGCACGGTTTGATCGCCGCGGCAATATCGCGATCATCCAGCTTCAGCATGGCTTGCGGCGTGTCCGCCAAGGCAAACAGGGCGGCTGCCGCCCTGGCGGTATTCCGGTCCAGCGACTGCGCCGACAGCATGCAGGAAATGCAGGAGCGAAAGGCATCCGGCTGTCCCTTCGGTCCCTTGGCGTCCCTGGTCCGTCCGGGCATCGCTTCGGCGAGGCGGCGGTAAACCGTCTCGATCTGCTCCGGTCCTAAACTGGCGTGCTTAGGCATGGCCGGCAAATTCGCAGTCGCTGCGCACCGGACAGGAGGCACAATCGGGCCGTTTCGGTCGGCAGATGGTTTGCGCCAGCCGTTTGCCGAGCAGATGGTGCTCATCCACGTCTTCCGCCGTCCATTCGGATGGCAGGACCGGCATCAGCGCGTCATAGGCCCGCG
>CAWUKF010000056.1:0-11459 GCA_963922745.1 uncultured Sphingomonadales bacterium | reverse complement strand
GGCGGCCGCGGTCCGGAGCAGCTCGTGGGCAATCGCACGGATCCGTTCCTTCAGTTTCGCCTTGCGCCGCTGCCAGCCTTCACCGCCCAGCCGGTCCAGCACGACGCTGTCACCGCCTTCGCCATAGCGGCTGAGTACATCGATATTCTCGACCGGAACATAGAGCTTGTCGCCGCCGGCATATTTCAGATGCACGCAGTCGTGCGGGCTGGTGCCGACCGGAATCGAGACAATGCCTTCATAAAGGCCAATGCCATGTTCGAGGTGGACAACCAGATCGCCCTGGCTCAGCGCCGACAGTTCTTCAATGAATGCGTCGCTGCTCTTGCGCCGCTTGGACTTGCGAACCAGCCGGTCGCCGAAAATATCCTGCTCGGTGAGCAGCGACAGGCTGTCGGTCCGGAAACCTGACGCCAGCGGCAATATCGTTAGCGCTACCCCGGCGGCTGGCGCGTGGCACGAATCCCAGTCGTCGCAGAGCACGGCACCGCCGACTCCGTGATCCTTGAGCAGGTCGAAGATGCGCGCCCGTGACCCCTTGCTGTAGCTCGCGACGATTGCAGTTGTGCCAGATTTCGCAAGGCTGCCGAGATGAGCGGCCAAGGCCTGATAGATATTCTCGTTGCGGGCGCGCTCGGGAGAGAAGTCGCGCGGGGAGGAAACCCCCAAAGAAAGGACCGTCGCGGATTCAGGTTCGTCAAATTCGCTCAGAATATGGACGGGTGCCTGATCTTCCCGTGCCCGCCATTCTTCCGGTGTCAGATAGAGCATTTCGGGGGGCAGGGGGCGATAGCTCGACAGGTTGGCCTTGTCCGCTTCCAGGCGGTTCTTGTGATAGTCCGCGATGGCGGTAAATTGCGCGTCTGCTGCGGCTGATCCGGCCGCATCCCGCAAGATGATGCAATCATCGCCGACATAGTCGAAAATCGTTGCGAGATGTTCCTCGAGCAAAGGCAGCCAATGCTCCATCCCGGCCAGTCTGCGGCCTTCGGAGATCGATTGGTACAGCGGATCGCTGGTCGAAACGGCACCAAACAGATCACGGTAGCGGGTGCGAAAGCGGGTGATGCTGTCGGCATCCAGCAGAAATTCGGAAACCGGCAGCAGGTCAAGACTGTCGATATTGCCCACTGTGCGCTGGTCGGCGGGGTCGAACTGGCGCAGGGTTTCGATTTCATCGCCAAACAGATCGATCCGGATGGGAAGCTCCGCTCCCGGGGGAAACAGATCGATCAGACCGCCACGCGCCGCAAATTCGCCGCTGTCTGCCACGGTGTCGACACGCACGAAGCCGTTTGCGTAGAGAAAGGAAATCAGCTTTTCCTGTTCGACCGTCGATCCCGGCGCGAGGTGGGTGACAAACTCGCTGATCCGCTGCGGTTCCAGAACGCGCTGGGTCACCGCGTTGACCGTGGTTACCACCAGCTGCGAACCTGTTAGCGGCGCGGCCAGTCGGGCCAATGCGGCCAGCCGATCGGAAGTGGTGTGAAGCGCCGGCGATGCGCGATCATAGGGCAAACAATCCCAGGCAGGGAATTCTATGATGTCGAGGTCCGGCGCGAAAAAATGGGCGGCTTCGACGATGGCACTCATCGCGGCGTCGTCGGTCGCGATAAACATTGTGCGCTGGTCTGACCGGGCCGCGATCTCCGACAGGAAAAACGGGCGATAGCCAACCGGTACGCCTGCCAGCGTCATGCCTTTTTCCGAGGCCAGTAATTTATCTAGATAGGACACTCAAAATCGCTTTGGATAGGGGGCAAGATTATTATTTCGTCACTTCAATATAGTCGAGCTGCTGCATGGCATCCATCTGCGGGCCGCAGAAATCTGGAGGAACGGGCAGGGTTCCTATCGCCCAGGCCATGACATCAACATCATCCTCGGCCAGCAGCCTGTCGAACCAGTCGATTTCCTGGTCTGACCAGTCTTGGCCATAGCGATCAAAAAAGCCGCCGATCATGAAATCGGCTTCCCTGGTTCCGCGATGCCAGGCACGAAAATGCAGCCGTTTCAGCTTTGTTTCGCGGTCCATATTCGCTGCTCCAACTTGGCTGGCATAATGTGCCAGCTACGGTATAAAGGCGGATAGACATGCGCCCCGAGATACTCAATCCATTATTTGGTGAAACACAGTCGCTCAAGGGCGTCGGCAAGGTGCTGGCCAAACCGCTCGAGAAGCTGCGCCTGACCCGGGTCAAAGATCTGCTCTATCATCGGCCTAGCTACTGGATGCGCCGGAAACGTGTCGATGTGCTGGATGAGCTGGACGTCGGTGAGACGATCATCGTCGAAGTGACGCCGGTCGACTATCGCACTGGCGGCCCACGCAGCCCCTTGCGGGTGCATGCCACGGACAAGGATGGCAATTATATCAGCCTGACCTTTTTCGGCAGGAATCCGGTCTGGCCGAAGAAGCTTCTGCCGCTGGGTGAACCGAAGATCATTTCCGGAAAGCTGGAGCGCTATGGTGATGAGCTTCAGATCGTCCATCCCGATCAGGTGCTGGAGCCAGGGCAAGCGGATTCCATCGCGCTGCTGGAACCAGTTTATCCCCTGGCAGAGGGCCTCGGCAATGCCCGCATGCGGCAACTGGTCGAACAGGCCATGGCGCTGGCGCCGCCGTTGCCGGAATGGATCGAGCCAAGCCAGCTTGCCGCAAAAGAATGGAAGAATTGGAAGGATAGTATCCTTGCTCTCCACGACCCTGAAAGCGAAGGCGAAGTCGATCGTCTGGCCTATGACGAGATCTTCGCCAACCAGCTCGCCTTCATGCTGGTACGGGCCAGCAACCGGAGCAAGAAAGGCATTCCTATTCAGGGGGATGGCAGGCTCCGTGACCAGCTGAAACTGCCGTTTGCGCTGACCAATGCCCAGAAGCGCTGCATTGCCGAGATCGAAGGGGATATGGCGCAAAGCGCGCCGATGCTGCGCTTGCTTCAGGGCGATGTCGGCTCGGGCAAGACTCTGGTAGCCGTGATGGCCCTGCTGTCGGCGGTTGAAGCAGGATATCAGGGGGCATTTCTGGCCCCGACCGAAATTCTCGCGCGCCAGCATTTCGAAGGCTTGCAGAAACTGCTGGCAGGCGTTGCCGTCAATATCGCCATCCTGACCGGACGCGACAAGGGGAAGGCGAGAGAAGCGACGCTGATGGGGCTGATGGACGGATCGATCGATATATTGATCGGCACCCATGCCATTTTTCAGGAGCATGTCCGCTACCGCAATCTCGCGGTCGCGGTCATCGATGAACAGCATAAATTCGGTGTGTCCCAGCGGCTGTTGCTGACCCAGAAGGCTGAACGGACACCGCATTTGCTGGCCATGACCGCAACTCCGATTCCGCGGACTTTGACGCTCAGCCAGTTTGGCGAAATGGATGTGTCGCGCATCGATGAACTCCCTCCTGGTCGGCAAGCGATCGAAACCAGCGTGATTTCCGAAGCCCGCTTGCCGGACGTGGTTGATGGCCTTGCCCGGCATATTGCTTCGGGTGGCCAGGCCTACTGGGTTTGTCCGTTGATTGACGAAAGTGAAAAGAGCGATCTTGCGGCGGCGGAAGACCGCGCAGCCAGTCTCAGGGAACGATTTGGCGATCAGGTCGGGTTGGTCCATGGCCGGATGAAGGGCCCTGAAAAAGACCTGGTGATGAGCCGGTTCCAGCGCGATGAAATCAAGATTCTTGTCGCCACAACCGTCATCGAGGTTGGCGTCGATGTGCCCAACGCCAGCCTGATGATCATCGAGGCCGCCGACCGATTCGGCCTGGCCCAGCTGCACCAGTTGCGCGGGCGCGTCGGCCGCGGAAGCATAAAGTCCAACTGTCTGCTGATCCGCGGCGGGACATTGAGCGAAACCGCTCGCGCCCGGCTTACGCTTATGCGGGAAACGAACGATGGTTTCCGCATAGCCGAGGAAGATCTTCGCTTGCGTGGGGCAGGGGAGCTTCTCGGCACGAAACAGTCGGGGGATGCCGGATTTCGTGTCGCAACACCGGCCCAGATCAGTGAGCTGATCGGACCTGCCACGGATGATGCGCGACTGTTGCTTGATCGCGATGGCGGACTGGCCAGCGAAAGAGGACAGGCAGCGCGGATAGCGCTCTATCTGTTTGAGCGCGATTGGGGAGTGAGTCTTCTGCGCAGCGGGTAGCGCCTAGACGTGGTTCATCTGGTCCAGCAGGGCCATGAAATCGGGCTCCCGGATAACACGCTCAAATTTGAATCCGTGACGGCCTTGATGCGACCAGACCAGAAACGCTTCGATACGTCCGGCAATTGGCAGGCGAACGGTGAGCCGGTCTCCCTTGGCCAGATCAATCTCGTTGTCCAGCATCATGCCGTTGGCCGAAATATTGGCAATATGAACTTTTATTTCCCGGTCAGGCTGCAGCTCGCAGATAGTTTGATAATCGACCGAAAAACGCGTTGCACGGCGCAAATCTGCGGATGTCTCTGGCGATGCGGTCATCATGTCTCATGCGCTCCGTATTTTGCTTTCGGGAAACAATAACGGATGATGAAAAATAAATGGTAAACGACGACGGGGTCGCAGCGGCAACCAAGCTAGACCTTGCGCAGCAGCCCATGTTTCTTCTTGCCGGCAGAAATTTTCCGATCCTTGTCCGAAAGGTCGATCATCGCTGAAGCATCGCCAACGGGTTCGTCGTCGATCCTCGCGCCGCCGCCGGCAACCAGCCGCTTGGCTTCGCCTTTCGACGCACAGAAGCCAATGCCAACCAGTGCATCAAGCATGGAAATCCCCGAGTCCGATATTTCGAGCACGGGCAAATTGCTGCCTGAAGCCCCTTGTTCGAACGTCTGTTGTGCTGTCCTTGCTGCCTCCTGCGCCGCGCTTTGGCCGTGGGCCATGGCTGTTGCGGCGTCGGCGAGGGCCTTCTTGGCCTCGTTGATCTCTGCGCCCTGAAGCCCTTCCATGCGCGCAATCTCGGCGAGATCGATATCGGTGAACAGACGCATGAATCGGCCAACGTCGCGGTCGTCGGTGTTGCGCCAGAACTGCCAATAATCGTATGGGGAGAGGCGCTCGGCATTGAGCCAGATCGCGCCATCCACGGATTTACCCATTTTCGAACCATCAGCCTTGGTAATCAGGGGCGTGGTGACGCCAAATAGCTCTGCACCATCCATGCGGCGGGCCAGTTCGATGCCGTTGACGATATTGCCCCATTGGTCCGAGCCACCCATTTGCAGCTTGCAGCCGTGTTGGCGGGACAATTCCAGAAAGTCATAGGCTTGCAGGATCATATAGTTGAATTCGAGAAACGTCAGCGGCTGCTCGCGTTCCAGCCTGAGCTTGACCGAATCAAAGGCGAGCATGCGATTGATCGTGAAATGACGGCCGATATCGCGCAGAAACGGGATATATTCGAGCTGGGCCAGCCAGTCGTCATTATTGACCATGACGGCATCGGTCGGGCCATCGCCGAAGGTCAGAAAATTCTCGAAACTGTCCCGGATCTTGGCGAAATTTGACGCAATGCCTTCGTCATCGAGAAGCTTGCGCATCTCGTCCTTGCCGGACGGATCGCCGACCTTGGTAGTGCCGCCGCCCATCACCACGATCGGCTTGTGCCCGGCTTGCTGCAACCGGCGAAGCAGCATGATCTGCACCAGATTTCCCACGTGCAGGGAATCCGCCGTCACATCGAAGCCGATATAGCCGGGAATGATGCTCTTGGTGGCAAGAGCATCCAGCGCCTTGGCATCGGTTAACTGGTGGATATAGCCGCGATCATTCAGTAGACGCAGGAGATCGGATTGATATTGGGTCATGGATGGGTGCGTTACATGGGGATCACGAAAGTCGCAATATGCGTTTGAACCTGCTTTGCCATTCGGCCACGCCGTCTTCGGCCATTGATCAGATCACCGCTGAATGGTCGCTGTCCGGGACCGGCACCTTCTGGGTGCGCTATCACGTCGACGGGGCTGTTGCGGATATCAGCCTACCGGGAGAGAGTGATCAGCCCGAGCGGACCGATAATCTTTGGCAGAATACCTGTTTTGAACTGTTCCTGCGCGATCCGGAGTCAGAGCGCTATTGCGAGTATAATTTCTCTCCTTCGGGCAACTGGGCGGCATATGGCTTCTCGGCATACCGCGAGGGAATGACGCCTCTTGCTCTGACGAAAGCGCCCGAAATATATCTCGATTTCAGCGAAACCCATATCGGGCTCGAAGCCCAGTTTGCCGTATCGGATGAGTGGCGACAAATGGATATGGTGGCGGGCCTGTCGGCGGTGATCGAAATGCAGGACGGAGACAAATCCCTGTGGGCTTTGGCGCATCCTGCGGGTAAGCCGGATTTTCACCATCAGGATTGCTACAGGCTAAAGATAGAGGCAGCGAAACGGTCATGAAATTCGGAATAGACAGGCTGGTCGAAGAGGCGGAATTGCGTCGGCCATTGGCGGGAAAACGCGTGGCATTGCTGGCGCACCCCGCGTCGGTGACAAGCGATCTTGTGCACAGCCTCGATGCCCTGTCGGCGCTTGAGGAGATCAACCTGACCGCGGCCTTTGGCCCGCAGCACGGTTTGCGGGGCGACAAGCAGGACAATATGATCGAGACCGAGGATTTCATGGATCCGGTCCACAATATTCCGGTGTTCAGCCTGTATGGAGAAGTTCGCCGTCCGACCCTGCAGTCAATGGAGACTTTCGATGTCATATTGATCGATCTGCAGGATCTTGGATGCCGGATATACACGTTCATCACGACCTTGCTTTATGTGCTCGAAGCCGCAGCCGAACATGGCAAGGCGGTTTGGGTGCTGGACCGGCCCAATCCGGCGGGACGGCCGATCGAGGGCACGCTTCTCGAAGAAGGATGGGAAAGTTTCGTGGGCGCCGGCCCGATGCCGATGCGGCACGGACTGACCATGGGCGAAATGGGCCAGTGGATGATCAGCCATTTCGGCCTGGACGTGGAATACCGGGTTGTCCCGATGCAGGGATGGCAGCCGGAAGGTGTCGGCTTTGGCTGGCCGCAGGACCGCATCTGGATCAATCCGAGTCCCAACGCCGCTAATGTCAACATGGCGCGCGCCTATGCTGGAACGGTGATGCTGGAGGGCACCACCCTGTCGGAGGGTCGCGGAACCACGCGTCCGCTCGAGCTGTTCGGCGCGCCGGATATCGACGCCCGCCCGGTAATGGCGAAAATGCGGCAGATGGCACCGCAATGGCTGAACGGCTGCATGCTGCGCGAAATCTGGTTCGAACCGACCTTCCACAAGCACAAGGGCCAGTTGTGCAACGGCGTGCAAATCCATGCCGAGGGACCGGCTTATGATCATCACGCTTTCCGGCCCTGGCGACTACAGTCACTGGCGCTGAAGGCGATCGGAACGCTGTATCCCGGATATGATCTGTGGCGCGACTTTCCCTATGAATATGAAGAAGATAAGCTGGCGTTCGATGTGATCAACGGCGGCCCGGGGCTGCGCGAGTGGATCGAGGATCCGGCTGCGACAGCAGGCGACCTGGAAGCGGTTGCCACAACCGGCGAGAACGAATGGCGCGAAACCATCGGTACCCATTATCTTTATTGACATGCTGCATTGCAACATACCGATTGCAATCGGGCTCGAATCTGATATTTTGTTGATATGTTACCAAGCAAAGAAATATTCGAAGGTGTAGCGCTGAAAAAATGTGTGGCGGCCACCTATAACAACACGATCTTCAAGCTGGCCCCGCATATCCTCTATACGCGCCACGATGAAATGTATGTCGACGCCGTGCCGCTGGAAAAAGACGGCCAGCCGCCAAGGGAAGTCAAAATCGGAACGTTCAAGCTTTCCGGCCTGAAAGATGTCCGCGTCGAGGACCATCATTTCGAAATGTCCGATATTTTCGAACCGGCCGCCGAAAAATATGACGGCACGACCCTGCTGGCGGTTGAAGGCTGACGATCAGCCCTGCTTGCGGGTCAGTTCCTTCATCGCGTCGCCGAGCCCGTCCACGGTGAGTGGATACATCCGGTCATTCATCAGCTCGCGAATGATCTTGACGCTCTGCGAATAGCCCCATTGTTTCTCTGGCACCGGATTTAGCCAGGCAGCGGCGGGATAGGTATTGGTCAGTCGCTGCATCCAGGTCACGCCGGCCTCTTCGTTGAAATGTTCGACCGATCCGCCGGGATGGGTGATTTCATAAGGGCTCATCGACGCGTCGCCGACGAAGATCAGCTTATAATCGTGACCATATTTGTGCAGCACGTCCCAGGTGTTGGTGCGCTCGGAAAAGCGGCGGCGATTGTCCTTCCACAGACCTTCATAGGGGCAATTGTGGAAGTAGAAGAACTCGAGATTCTTGAATTCCGACGTGGCCGCGCTGAACAGTTCCTCGCAGAGCTTGATGAACGGGTCCATCGAGCCGCCGACATCGAGAAAAAGCAGCAATTTCACAGCGTTATGCCGTTCCGGACGCATGTGGATGTCGAGCCAGCCCTGCTTGGCCGTCCCGCTTATGGTGCGGTCGATATCCAGCTCGTCCGCGGCACCTTCTCGAGCAAATTTGCGCAGGCGTCGCAGCGCCACCTTGATGTTGCGTGTTCCCAGCAGCTTGGTGTTGTCGAGATTCTGGAATTCGCGCTTGTCCCAGACCTTGATTGCTTTCTTCTGGCCGCCTTCGCCGCCGATCCTCACGCCTTCCGGATTGTAGCCGGAATTGCCGTAAGGCGAAGTGCCGCCGGTGCCGATCCACTTGCTGCCGCCTTCGTGCCGCTTTTCCTGTTCCGCGAGGCGCTCTTTCAGCGTCTCCATGATCTCGTCCCAGCTGCCGAGCGACTTGATCTTTTCCATCTCCTCTTCGGACAGATATTTCTCCGCGACCGCCTTCAGCCAGTCGAGCGGAATTTCTTCCTCCTGCAGGCCGTAGCTGGTTTCGATGCCCTTGAAGACCTTTGAGAACACCTGGTCAAAACGGTCGAGCAGGCCTTCATCCTTTACGAAGGTCGCGCGGGAGAGATAGTAGAATTCCTCCGGGCTGCGGCGGATTACATCTTTCTCCAGCGCTTCGAGCAGGACCAGATGTTCCTTGAGCGACGCAGATATGCCTGCGGCTCTGAGTTCGTCCATGAAGTTAAAGAACATCGCTCGGGCCTTCGCTTAGCGCGCTTCGCGTTTCGCCATGAAAGCGAGCCGTTCGAACAGCATCACGTCCTGCTCATTTTTGAGCAGCGCGCCATGCAATGGCGGGATCGCCTTGCTGGAGTCCTTGGATTGCAGCACTTCGAGCGGCATGTCCTCGTTGAGAATCAGCTTGAGCCAGTCGAGCAATTCACTGGTGCTCGGTTTCTTCTTCAGGCCGGGAACGTCGCGGACATCGTAAAAGATATCCATTGCCCTTTTTACCAGAACGCCTTGAATGTCCGGGAAATGGACATTGATGATTTCCTGCATCGTCTCGCGGTCGGGGAACTTGATATAGTGGAAGAAGCAGCGACGGAGGAATGCGTCGGGCAGCTCTTTCTCGTTGTTGGAGGTAATGATCACAATCGGCCGTTCTGCTGCCTTGATCGTCTCTTTTGTCTCGTAGACATGGAATTCCATGCGGTCGAGTTCCTGCAGCAGATCGTTTGGAAACTCGATGTCCGCCTTGTCGATTTCGTCGATCAGCAATACCGGCAATTCGGGAGCGGTGAATGCCTCCCACAATTTCCCCTTGCGGATATAGTTGGAAATGTCGTGAACGCGCTCATCGCCGAGCTGACCATCCCGCAGGCGGGCGACCGCGTCATATTCGTAGAGGCCCTGGTGGGCCTTGGTGGTAGACTTCACGTTCCATTCGATCAGCGGAGTGCCCATTGCCTTGGCAATTTCATAGGCCAATACGGTCTTGCCGGTACCGGGTTCGCCCTTGACCAGCAATGGACGCCGAAGCGTCATGGCAGCGTTGACAGCAACCTTCAGATCATCGGTTGCAACATAGTCCTGGGTACCGTCAAAACGCATGATTTTCTATTCCTTGCCGTGAACGTCAAAGCAAAGGCGATAGGGAAAACTCCCATTGCAGGCAAGTTAATCATTTAGTTAAGCTGGGTGAGGGAGCAGAGAAGCCTAGCGGCAAAGACGGGTGTTTCGGCGTGCTTCCAGGAGCTGCCAAAGGCCGCGATGCTGATTCAGAAGCTGTTCCCGACCAAAATGCAAGGCCCGGTCCAAGGCCGGTGTAGACGCCAGCTGCGCATCGAGTTCGGCCGTTTCCTCCATCGATGGGAGGATTGAGGCACGGGATTCTACGCCGACCCGCAAGGCGATCCGCTCCAGGATATTTCGGATGACCTGCCAGTCCGCTACCAGCGCGGCGGCAGCGCCAACGGCGCATCCGCTGCGATCCGACTGCGACAGCATTTCGAGTGCTTTTCGCTGACCCAATACGGCGGCGTTGCTTTGGTCGTCTGCGCTAACCCCGGAAATTGGTCCCGCTGCCACGGTCAGTTTTGTCAGAAAGGCGCGTTCGGCAGCAAAGCCGTCGGTAGCCTGTACCAGCCAGTCCCGCGCTGCATTGTCTACGGTTTTTGTCGCTGCGTGGTCGATTACACCGGGATGGCGTCCGTGCAAAATACAAAGGAAATGGGCGATGTCAGCGATGTCCGCACCGGATAAAACCGAAAAATCCTCGGCGATAAGGCGCACATAGGGCGCGGTATCGCTGCCATATGTGGAGACCTGTCCGGTGAATCCCGGTTTTGTCACAGATTGTGCGTTTTGTCCTAGCATCCCGGTTCCGATATCGTGACTATGATCACGAAGATGCGCTGATCATCTTCGTCGAACATCGACCATACTACCGATACCTAAAGAGTCGGTTTACCGCCTGTTAGGGATTTGCAAACCATAGCAGTCCGGTACGCGGCGCGCCCTTTACTGATCCAGGAAGCTCCGCATTTTGCGGCTGCGGCTAGGATGTTTCAGCTTTCTCAGGGCCTTGGCTTCAATCTGCCGGATACGCTCGCGCGTGACGCTGAACTGCTGGCCGACTTCCTCAAGCGTATGATCGGTGTTCATGCCGATGCCGAAGCGCATGCGCAGCACGCGTTCCTCACGCGGGGTGAGGCTCGCAAGGACGCGGGTGACCGTCTCCTTGAGGTTTGCCTGGATTGCCGCGTCGACCGGAATGATCGCATTCTTGTCTTCGATGAAATCGCCGAGATGCGAATCTTCCTCGTCGCCGATCGGCGTTTCGAGGCTGATCGGCTCCTTGGCGATTTTCATCACCTTGCGGACTTTTTCAAGCGGCATCGAAAGGCGTTCGGCCATTTCTTCCGGCGTCGGTTCGCGGCCCTGTTCGTGCAGGAACTGCCGGCTGGTGCGGACCAGTTTGTTGATTGTTTCGATCATATGGACCGGAATTCGGATGGTCCGGGCCTGATCGGCAATCGAGCGGGTGATCGCCTGGCGGATCCACCAGGTGGCATAGGTGCTGAACTTGT
>CAWUKF010000055.1:0-11469 GCA_963922745.1 uncultured Sphingomonadales bacterium | reverse complement strand
CAGGCACGCTGAGCGCCGACTGGCCTTCCAGCGCCTCGATCGGCGCGCCGGCGGCGATCCGGCCGTGCAGCGGAATTTCCAGAACATCATTGTTTGCGGCCGCCGGGGCAGGGCTGGAAATGACCTCGCGCACCGGTGTATCGGGATGCAGCGAAACAACATTGGAGGGCGCGGCATCATGGACGCCGCCTTCCGGCAGCTTGAGCACTTCCAGTGCCCGCGCCCGGTTGGGCAGGCGGCGAATAAAGTCCCGCTCCTCAAGCGCGCTGATCAGCCGGTGGATACCGGACTTGGACTTCAGGCCAAGCGCTTCCTTCATCTCCTCGAACGAGGGCGAAACGCCGCTATCCTTGAGTTTTTCATCGATGAAGCAGAGCAATTCATGTTGCTTTTGCGTGAGCATGGCCAGTGTCCTGTTCTGGGAACGAATACGGAACAATTAAGAAACAAAACGGGCCAAGTCAAGCGGGAAGTGATTATCCCCTCGGCAGAATAGCAGGTGACACGGGCGAATCGATCGGCTGCCTCGATGGTGGCTATTGGCATCGTCCGTTAGAAAGCTGTCGTTCAGCAAGCGCCCCAGTTGCGGACATTTACATTGGTTCGATCTAATGTCTGGTATCGGTGTAGAAGAAGGCATAAAAATTGCCGTTCAAAGGGTAGGTTGGAACCGAGGTAATAGTCAAAGGCCAGCATTTCTATTCAAAGAAGCCGCTTGAAGCGGTATCCTAGCTCCAGCGCCCGACGACTGTAGACTATCTTGCCGATATTTTTATTGAACCACCCGTCTCGCGTCCCAGCCGCGCAATCAGCAAAAGCCCCAATAAAGCAGCAACACTACCAGCGAGCCCCGTCCATGCCAGACTGGAAATCGCGGTAACGCCGCCGCCAAGCGATGCACCAATGCCTTGACCAAAATAGAGCATGGAGCCATTGAGGGCGAATGCAATGGTCACCGCCGAACCGGCTGACTTTGCAATATTGGTCTGGATAATCGGCGACGTCGCAAATAGTGCACCTGCTCCCCCGGTCATAGCGACAAGTAACACCGGCAAGGCAAATGTTCCCAAATCACTGACCATCAGGATGGTGAACAGCAGCTGGGTCACGGCAGTTGTGCATAGCAACATGCCGAGCGCCCGCTTGACTGGCAGACGCGCGAGCCATGCACCGAGCGGCAAACCAAAAAGACTGCCCACACCGGTCGCAATCTGGACTGCACCAATTGCGGCACCTTCCAGACCGGTGGCTTTGGTGATCACCGGCCCTAGAAAACTCACCGTCGCAAAGGTGGCAGCGAAGGAGAGCAAGGTGATACCCATGAAGATCGGATTATCACCGCGCAGCGCTGATCCGAAATTCTCATCGCCCATTGGCGGCACGTGTACATGCTTCGGCGCGGCGATGGCTATAATCAGAAGCGCCAGCACGGACAGCCCTGATGCCAACCAGAAGGCGGCGCGCCAGCCAAAGGCATCGCCAAGCACACTGCCCAGAGGCATGCCAACAAGAAAAGCCAGCGTATATCCGGCCAACACCGTTGCGATCGCCTGCGGACGATTGATCTCGGACACCATATTCACAGCGAGCGTTGTGGCAAGAGGAAGGGTGAGCGCAGCAAAAAGCCCGCCAGCAAACCTGATCCCCGCAATCAGTCCAAATGTAGGAGCGATGGCCGATGCCATATTCATGACCGTCAGTATGGCCATGATAATGAGCAATAATCGCTTGCGGTCAAACCCCGTGGTCAGCCGGGCAAGGATTGGTCCACCAAGTCCGCACGCCACTGCAAATACCGTCTGAAGCTGGCCAACGGTTGGAACGCCAACGCCTAGGTCGACTGACATGGGCGCGATTAAACCGACGTAGACAAATGCGCTGGTCCCGAAAGCAAAAGGCGCAAATACCAGACTGATCAGGCGCAGGTTCATGATGCAACAGGCCCGGATATCTGTTGGATAAAAGCGAGCAGCAGCGGGATCAAAATTTCATGCGCATCTTCCTGAATATAATGGCCCGCATCCTCGACGCGCGTAACATCGGCGTGCGGAAAATCACGCAGCCACATGCCCTCAAGCGTTTCGATTGCAAAGGCAACGTCCTTCATCGGCCAGACAATCTTGACCGGTTTGTCCGCAAACGCCTTTGCCAGCTTTGCCCCTTCATGCGCTACGAAATCGCTTACCGGCCCTGTCGGCCCAGAGGGTATCTGACGAGGAAATGCGAGAACCCCGGTGCGCGAAGACCAAGTTGGGTGGGGTGCAAGATAGGCCGCCTTGTCGGTTGTGGTCAGACGCGACGGGTCGCTCAGCCCGGCGTTGAAAAGGAAACCGCGCACAAACGCGTGGGCGCCTTTGACAATCAAATCGCCGAGCAATGGTGTCTGAAAGATGCGAATGATGCGCGGCAGAGGAACTTCTTTCAGTGGCCGCGTAAAAAACGTGTTCAGGACGAATAGCCCGACAATACGGTCCGGATGTCGGGCAGCAAATGGCAATCCAATCGGCCCGCCCCAATCCTGTACAACCATGATGGCATTCCGGATATCAAGCGATTCCAGCAGGGCCTCGCACCGGTCGGCTTGTTTGGATATCGAATAGATGCTTTCGCTGTCCGGCTTGTCGGAACGGCCAAAGCCCAGATGATCCATCACGATCGCGCGGTGGCCCTGCGCAACAATCGCCTTGATGAACCGACGGTACAGATATCCCCAGGTCGGGTTGCCGTGCATCATGATTATCGGACGGCCATCTTTCGGACCTTCGTCGATATAATGCATTTTTCCGTCCGGCGTATCAAACCACTTGGGCTCAAAGGGCCATTCGCCGCCAAAGGTCCAGTCGGTCTTGTTCATGCCGTTTTCCTTGCTGCGGCCAGACCAGCGAATCCGAATATCGCAACCAATGTCCACGGGTAGGGCGCAGGGGTCGTCCAGACCACGCTATTGCCAAATAGGGCCAGGCCCATCGCCAGTGCTGCAAAGCTGGCGCTGATCGCTGTCGCAAATACTGCAAGGATCAGATGCTCTCGTTTCCTGGCTGCCATTGCGAACATGATGGTCATCGCAATTACGGCTATCGATCCGACGTGCCATGAAAAATGGTGGAGCCAGGCAATATTCTCAGGGATATCAGAACTATCAAGCGGTTCGAGAACCATTGGAGCGCCTAATATTTCATGCGCAAGCAGTCCGACCAGACAGAGCGCAGCAGCTATGAAAAACAGAGCTTTCGGGACCGTTGGCATCACCGCTACCAGGTTTCACGGAATGGACGCAGGTCGAGTTCATGCGTCCAGGCGGATCGTGACTGTGCATGGATTGTCCAATAGGCGTCAGCGATGGCATCGGGATCAAGCGCGCCATCCGGACCCAGATTGTCCAGATAATCCCCAAGATTGGTTTGCGCCCGATCGCCGTTGACCACGCCGTCGATGATGATGTGGGCGATATGAACACCCTTGGGGCCATATTCCCGCGCCAGTGCCTGAGCCAGATTGCGCAGCGCTGCTTTGGCCGCAGCAAAATGACCAAACATCGGTTTGCCGCGCAGCGAAGCGGATGCACCGGTAAACAACATGCTGCCTGCGCCCTGTGCTTCTAGCATTGGCATAGCCCGCTTGGCCGTCAGAAACCCGCCAAAGCATCCAACCCGCCAGTAAAATTCAAACTGCTCCGGCGAGAGGTCAGCAAACGGGATTGGCATATTGTTCCCTGCGTTATAGATAACGGCGGCAAGCGCGCCCTCCCGTTCTTCCGCCTTGTTAAACAATGTATCCAGATCATCTTCCGAAGTGACATCGGCTGCCATGGCTTCGGCTGAACCGCCAGATTCGATAATTTGCGCTGCGGTCTGTTCGACTTTTTCAAGCGTCCGGCCTGAAATGAAAATATGCAGATGCTCACGCGCAAATCGCCGCGCCAAGGCTGCGCCCACGCCTTCGGGAAGCCCCGCGCCCAGAATAATGACTTTGTTCTGCATCTTGGTACCTCATTGACTTTATGGTTCTGGCGACCGCCCGCCCTGAGCGCGGTTTTTTGTTGCTGATCTAGCTGAAGACTATATATGAACGATCATTCTATAACTGAGGTGACAAATGCCACGCCCACGATTGGAGTCAAGAGAAAAGCTGCTACCGAACGCGATGATGCTGTTCTGGAAAAACGGCTATCACGCCACCTCGATTGATGATCTTGTCAAGGCAACGTCAGTGGCGCGGGGCGGCATTTATGCTGATTTTGGCGGCAAGGGCCAGATGTTCCAGGCTTGTCTCGATCTATATCGCCAGGAAATCGCCGCTCCTGCGATTGCCATCTTGAACTCGAAACATGCTGGGCTGGATGCTATTGAAGGCTATTTTTATCATTTCATTGATATGCACCGACGCCATGGTTTGCCCGGTCCCGGCTGTTTTATCGCCAATAGCATGACCGAAATTGCGCCGCATGAAGATGCCATTCGGACCGCCGTTAACGCACATAGCAAAGACCTCCATGCGGCATTTTTGGCGGCACTCAGTCACGCTGGAAGCCGATCTAATGCTAACTTGTCTCAAGCGCCGCTCAATGAACTTGCTCTGTTTCTAGTCACATCCAGTCAGGGCCTTTGGTCTTATGCACGATCAGTAACCGATATCTCATTGCTAGAGAGTTATGTACGCTCTCTCATGGATCTGCTGCGCAGTCGATTCTCATAACATAACGGTCCAAACCCGCACTTTCTGTTTCCGGCCTAGAAGCCGCCGTCTGAATCCGCCTGTCGAATGGCCGCTTCCCACCCAGTTGCAGTTATCCAGCCCGTTCTAGCAGGGTGGATATAGCGGACGATCCTAGGCAATTCTGGCAAACAGCCCGAGGAAATAGGCATAAATTGCTGGTATCGAAACATCTGCTTCGGATGTTACCCACTAAATCGCAATATAAGGCACCATCTCCCCCACATCAGCCGCCTCCGCATCCGCCGGGCGGCAGAGCAAAGCATTTGCAGCGGCCAGCACCGAAAGTTTGGCGCTGTCCTGGCTGGCAAAGGGCGTGATCCCGGACTGGTCGGCCTTGGCCCGCAAAAATTGGGCTCGGGGGCCGTTGGCGGGGAGGGGCTCGGTGGTCGGGGCGCTCTGATAGTCGGGAAGGTAACGGGTAGCTCCGGCCATGAAGCGGACCAGCGGCAGCAGGAACAGGGTGGCCGAGACGAAGGCGGAGGCGGGATTGCCGGGCAGCGCGAGGATCACCGTCTTGCCCAGCTTTCCGGCCATCACCGGCTTGCCCGGTTTCATCGCGATCTTGTAGAAGTCGATTGCTGCGCCGAGCTTGCGGAAGGCGGGGTCGACCAGATCATGATCGCCGACCGAAGCGCCGCCGATGGTGACGATGATATCGCAGTCCATCGCGCTGTCCAGCGCCGCGCACAGGATATCCATATCGTCCGGGATGCGGCTCAGACTGCGGGTTTCGGCGGTCAGGCCGGACAGCATTGCTGACAGCATGACGTCATTGCTGGCGGGGATCTGGTGGGGCAGGGTGTCGTGACCGGGTGCCACCAGCTCGTCGCCGGTCGAGACCACCGCCACTCTGGGCTGTCTGCCGACCGCCAGTTCGCCATAGCCGGCAATAACGGCTTCGCCGAGCGCGGCTGCGTTGATCAGGCTGCCTGCGGGCAGTCCGATGCTGCCTTTGGCAAAATCGCCGCCCTGATGCCGGACATGACGGCCCTTTTCCGGGGATGGCTCTGCGGTCAGGCGGATGGTTGTGCCATCGGCTGCGACATTTTCCTGCATGACCACGGTATCGGCGCCGTCGGGCAGCAGCGCACCGGTGAAAATGCGAGCGGTTTCGCCCGGTTTCAGCGGTGCGCAGGGCGGACTGCCCGCCTTGCACTCGCCGACCAGCGTCCAGGGACCATGGCGGTCCTCGAAACGGATGGCATAGCCGTCCATGGCTGACATATCGGCAGCGGGCTGCTCGCGCCTCGCAATGAGATCGCTGGCCAGATAGCGGCCAAGCGCATCGTGCACGGAAAGGGTCTCGGCGGGCAGGCGGGTAGCCAAGGCTATCAGCCGCTGCTGCGCTTGCTCGAGAGGCAGCAGGCCGCTCATCCTGCGACCCAGTCTCCCGATTTGCCGCCGCTTTTGGCAAGCAGGCGAATATCGCTGATCACCATATCCTTCTGCATCGCCTTGGACATATCATAGATTGTTAAAAGTGCGACAGAACAAGCTGTTAAAGCTTCCATTTCCACGCCGGTCTTGCCGGTCAGTCGCGCCATCGACGAGACCTTGATACCATCATCCAGAAACTCGAAATCGACCGCTACCTTGGTTAGCGCCAGCGGGTGGCACAGCGGGATCAGGTCGCTGGTCTTCTTTGCCGCCATGATCCCGGCGATGCGCGCCGTAGCGAGCACATCGCCTTTCTGCATCGCATTGGCCTTTATTGCTTCCAATACTTCCAGTTTCATCGCGATCCTGCCCTCGGCACGGGCTTCGCGCACCGTATCCGCCTTGCCACCGACGTCGACCATATGGGCCGCACCGTCACCGTCGATATGGGTCAGCTTGCTCATCGGGCTCCTGTCAGCAGTTCGCGGGTTGCGCTCTCCACATTATCCTGTCGCATGAGGGATTCACCTACCAAAAAGGCGCGGGCACCCGATTGGGAAAGCCGCTGGCAATCCGCATGGGTGAAGATGCCGCTTTCCGATATCATGACCCGGTCGTCGGGCACCAGCCTGGCCAGCCGCTCGGTCTGCTCGAGGCTGGTCTCGAATGTCTTGAGATTGCGGTTGTTGATCCCGAGCAGCGGCGATTGCAGTTTCAGTGCACGTTTTAGCTCGGCTTCGTCGTGCACCTCGATCAGCGCATCCATACCGAGCGCCAGCGCCTCGGCCTCGATTTCGGCCGCCAGAGCGTCATCCAGCGCTGCCATGATGATCAGGATCGCATCTGCGCCCAGCGCCCGCGATTCGGCGACCTGCCAGGGATCGACCATGAAATCCTTGCGCAGGCAGGGCAGGGCGACCGCAGCCCGCGCAGCAACCAGATAGTCATCTTGCCCTTGAAAATAGGGAGCGTCGGTCAAAACCGACAAGCAGGCGGCGCCACCGGCCTGATAGGCGCGGGCATGGGCCGGGGGATCGAAATCCTCGCGGATCAGGCCCTTGGACGGGCTGGCCTTCTTGATCTCCGCGATCAGGGCAAAGCCGGTTTCGGATTTCTCCCGGATCGCCGCAGCAAAACCCCGCGGCGGGTCCTGACGGCTGATCGCATCACTCAGTACTGCGTCAGACAGTATAGTCTGCTGCAGCGCGACATGGTCCCGCTTGACCGCGCAAATTTCGTCGAGTTTGTTCATTGATTGGCGATCCAGCAGTTGAGCATGGCGTTGGCAAGACCCTTGTCGATCACCTCGGCGGCTTCCTCGACCCCGGCCTCCCAGCTGTCGACTTCGCCAGCGACCATCAGGGCAGCCGCGCTGTTCAGTAGCACGGCATCGCGATAGGCGGATTGCTCGCCCTGCAGCAGCGCCTTGAGTGCCGCGGCATTATAGGCGGGATCACCGCCCTTTATCGCTTCCGCCGAATGGCTGGGCAGACCAACATCTGCCGGAGTGATCCGGCTGACGGTGACGGCACCATCGCTGATCATGGCAATCCGGCTAGGACCGGAAATGCTGATCTCGTCGAGACCTTCTTCACCGGACACGATCATCGCCTTGTCATAGCCCAGTTGCGCCGCCGCCTCGGCATAGATTTCAACCAGATCGGGCGAGGCGACGCCGATCAGCTGCCGTTTGACCCGCGCGGGATTGCACAAGGGGCCCAGCAGATTGAAGATTGTTCGGCGACCGATCGCCTTGCGGATCGGCGCCAGCGGTCCAAGCGCCGGATGATGATTGGGCGCGAAGAAAAAGCCGATGCCGATCTCGCGCAGATTATGCTCGGCCTTGGTGGCGGCCTTTGCCAGGTCCAGCCCAAGCGCTTCCAGCGTGTCCGCCGCGCCGGACTTGCTGGAGGCGGCGCGGTTGCCGTGCTTGGCCATCGGTATCTCGCAGGCGGCAACGACCAGCGAGGTGGCGGTGGATATATTCAGACTGTGGCTGCCATCGCCACCGGTGCCGCAGACATCAATCGCATTCGCCGGCGCATCGACACCGATCATCCGGGCGCGCATTTCGGTGGCGGCGGCGGCGATTTCGATGGCCGTCTCGCCGCGATCAGCGAGGCCGACCAGAAAGCCGGTTATGTCCGCTTCCGCACAGGACCCCTCGAAAATGTCGGAAAAAGCCGAACGAGCGGCTTGCTCGGAAAGGGGGTTGACCGGATCGGGCAGGGTCACGCCGCTTCCTTCGCTTCGATCCCCGCGATCGCCATGAAATTGGCCAGCAGCTTGTGGCCATGTTCGGTGGCGATGCTCTCCGGATGGAATTGGACACCGTGGATCGGCAGGCTTTCGTGGCGGAAACCCATTACCGAGCCATCATCGGCGGTTGCATTGACCGGCAGGCAGGCCGGGATGTCCTCGACGATCAGCGAGTGATAGCGGGTCGCGATGTAGGGCGAGGGCAGTCCGGCAAAGACGCCGCTGCTGTCATGGGTGACCGGCGAAGTCTTGCCATGCATCAGACCGCCACGGACAACCTTGCCGCCGAAATGCTGACCGATGCTCTGATGGCCCAGGCAGACACCGAGCAAAGGCTTGCCCGCATCGGCGCAGGCTGCGACCAGATCGAGCGATATGCCCGCTTCATTGGGGGTGCATGGACCGGGCGAAATCAGGAAGGCCTGGGCACCAGTCCGCAGCGCTTCGCCCGCGGTCAGAGCGTCATTGCGCTCCACCCGCACCTCTGCACCCAGTTCCATCAGATAATGGACCAGGTTGAAGGTGAAGCTGTCATAATTGTCGATAACCAGAATCATGGGCGGGGTCTAACGGCGCGGGGATAAGCGGCCAAGCGGAATTTCGCATGGCCTGCCCGTCGGTGACCGGGAAAAATCCGCGAAACGCCTGTTTTTCCGTTTGATAACAATTGAAATTGATGCCCGACCGGCCCATCTTAGTTTCATTCGCAATCGAAAAGGATGACCATCCCCATGAAAGCTCGCCATATAATTCTGTCAGCCGCCGCTTCTCTTCTCGCTCTTTCGACGGCTATGCCGGGCTGGGCCAAAGACCGGCCATCCAATGTTTCGAATGACGCAGCAGCAGAAAAGGCGGCGAAGCCGGAACTTGGCACGTGGGGCGTCGACCTGAGCGCGCGGGACCTTTCGGAAAAACCGGGAACGGACTTTTTTCGCTACGCCAACGGACATTGGCTTGATACCGTGAAGATTCCCGAGGATCGTTCTCGCTACGGCTCGTTCGACATGCTTCGCGAGCGGTCCGACGAACAGATCCACGCAATTCTCGACGATCTGGCAGCACAAGGCGACGATGCCGATGCGCTGGATCAGAAGGTCGGTGCCTTTTACGGCGCATGGATGGACCAGGCGGCCATCGAAAAACTGGGCACCAAGCCGCTAGAACCCTATCTGGCGAAGATCGCGACCGTCGATGACCGGGACGGACTGCTTAAATTGTTCGGAACCGTCGGCTATGCTTCGCCGGTCGGCGTTGGCATCCTGCCCGATCCGGCCAATCCCACGCGCTATATCGTGGCCGCCAACCAAGCTGGCCTGGGGATGCCCAATCGCGATTATTATCTCAAGGAAGGCGCCGAGTATGACAAGTTTCGCGCCGCCTATCGCGACTATCTGATCCAGATCCAGACATTGGCGGGGATCAGCGATGCGGCCGCAAAAACCGATCGGATCATCGCTCTCGAAACAGCCCTCGCCAAGGAACAATGGGCACCGGAGCGGCAGCGCGATATCAAGCAAATCTACAATCCGATGAACCGCGAGCAATTGATGGAGCTGGCGCCGGAATTTGACTGGACCGGCTGGCTGGACGGCATGGGTTTTGGCAAGGTCGATACCATCATTGCCGCAGAAACCACCGCGATCACGGCGAGTGGCAAGCTGCTCGACACCGTGCCCGTCAGCACCTGGAAGGACTATCTGACCGCGCATTTCATCAGCGATAACGCGTCCTATCTGCCCAAGGCGTTTGACGAGGCAAATTTCAATTTCTTCAGCAAGACGCTGAGGGACATTCCGGTCAAGAAGGAGCGCTGGAAGCGCGGTGTCGATCTGATCAACAACAATATCGGCGAAGCGGTTGGCCAGAAATATGTCGATCGCCACTATCCTGCGGAAAGCCAGAAGCAAATGACCGAACTGGTCAGCAATCTGATTGCGGCTCTGGGCGAACGGATCAGCAAAAGCGACTGGATGGATGAAGCCACCCGCGCCGAGGCACAAAAAAAGCTCGACGCCTTCGAGCCGCGGATCGGCTATCCGTCCAAGTGGATCGACTATTCCCCGCTCGTTGTGAAGCGGGATGACCTGCTCGGCAATGTGCAGCGGGCAGCACAATTTGCCTTTGATATCGATCTGGCGCGTTTGCCCCATCCGGTCGATCGCGAACTGTGGGAAATGAATCCGCAGACGGTGAATGCCTATTACAACCCGCTGCTCAACCAGATCACTTTTCCTGCGGCAATTTTGCAGCCGCCGTTTTTTGACCCGAATGCCGATCCCGCTGTCAATTACGGTGCTATCGGCGGGGTGATCGGCCACGAGATTGGTCACGGCTTCGACGATCAGGGGCGCCAGTTTGACGGTAGCGGCAAGCTTCGCGACTGGTGGACCAAGGAATCCGCTGAAAAATTCGAGGCGCGGACCAAGCAGCTGGGCGAAGAATATGACAAGTTCGAACCGGTTCCAGGTGTTCACGTCAACGGCAAGCTGACCATGGGTGAGAATATCGGCGATCTCGGCGGGCTGGAAATGGCCCATTCCGCCTATCGCCGCTATGTCGCCAGCCATGGCGAGCCGCAGGTGATTGATGGTCTGACCGGCGATCAGCGCTTCTTCCTCGCATGGGCGCAGGTCTGGCGCGCCAAGTCCCGGGAAAACGCGCTGCGCGAGCAATTGCTGACCGATCCGCACAGTCCGCCGGAATATCGGGTGGACGGGGTCGTCCCCAATATCGACGCCTGGTACAAGGCGTTCGATATCACCCCCGACAGCGCGATGTATATCCCGCCTGAAAAACGTGTGAAAATCTGGTAGGCGGGCCTGTGAGCGAACCTGTTACCGTCAATATTCCGCACAAGCTGGGCGTTGCGGAAGCCAAAAGCCGAATCGGCAGCGGCATCCACACGCTCAGCGATATCATTCCCGGAGCCAGTCTGACTGACCATCGCTGGGAGGGTGACCATCTTCACTTCACGCTCGAGGCGATCGGGCAGCGCATCATCGCCGACATGCATGTTCGCGAAGAAGAGGTCTATGCGGTTTTCGACCTGCCGCCGATGCTCGCGATGTTCGCCAACAAGATCAAGGCGAAGCTGCAGAAGGAAGCGCCGAAGATGCT
>CAWUKF010000054.1:0-11682 GCA_963922745.1 uncultured Sphingomonadales bacterium | reverse complement strand
CGGCATAGCGGGCCGCGATGCCCATATCTGATTTGGCAAGGACCATTTCCATATTGGACAGCGTCGCCTGAAAGAAGGGCCAGCTCTGCGCCATATCCCTTAGTTTTGCGCGGTCGTCGAAAGCTGCCATTGCCCGCCCAACGCCATACCAGCCGGGCAACATCACCCGGGCCTGCGCCCAGCTGAATACCCACGGAATCGCCCGCAGGTCCTCGATCTTGTCGCTTTTGGTACGGCTGGCTGGCCGCGAGCCGATTTTGAGCTTGGCGATTTCCGTCAGAGGGGTCATCTGCCGGAAGAAAGTGCGGAATGCATCGTCACCATAAACCAGATCACGATATTCGGTGAACGCGACCAGCGAGATTTCGTCCATGGCAGTGGCGAAGTCTGCCTGCACCCTGGCGTCGGTCCGGTCAGGCTCCAGAGAATTGATCAGCACCGCCGAGGTCATCGCTTCGAGATTTGTTTCCGCGCTGTCCTCCGTGCCATATTTTGCGGCGATGACTTCGCCCTGTTCGGTAATGCGGACCCGACCGGCGACCGTGCCTTTGGGCTGCGCCTTGATCGCGCCGAAAGCAGAGCCGCCCCCGCGACCCACGGCACCGCCGCGGCCATGAAACAGCTGCATCCTGATCCCGGCCTCGGCAAAGATCGGGGTTAGCGCATCGCTTGCTTTGAACAGGCTCCAGGTCGAGGTCAGATAGCCGCCGTCCTTGTTGCTGTCCGAATAGCCGATCATCACTTCCTGATGGCCGCGGGCCTTGGCCAGCGCGTGCATCTCGGGAATGGCGAAGAAATCGGTCATGACGTCGGGCGCATTTTCCAGATCGGCAACGGTTTCGAACAGGGGCACTGCCATGACCGGGCAGGAGGGTGCCGCATTGTCTTCGGTTGGCGCGTGATAGAGACCGGTTTCCATCAGCAGGACATAGACTTCCAGTATGTCGGACACGCTTTCGCCATTGCTGATGTTATAATTTGTGATCACTTCGGGGCCATATTTGCGATGTGCTTCGGCAGCCGCCCGGATGATCGACAATTCTTTCGCCGTTTCCTCACTATAGGCGATCCAGGGGCTGGCCAGCGGGCGATTGTTGGCCAGTTCTGCGCGCAAAAGTTTAACCCGCGCCGTCTCGTCCAGCGCCAGATAGTCCGATTCCACGCCGGCCTGTTTCAGCAGTTCGGCCACCACCCGTTCGTGCACGCGGCTGTTCTGGCGCATGTCGAGAGTGGCAAGATGAAATCCGAACAATTCGACGGTACGGATCAGCCGGCCCAGCGCGCCTGAGGTGGCAAACACGCCCTTGCCTGCCGATTTGAGGCCATGGGCCAGGATCACCAGCTCTTCGCGCAGCTCCTGCGGATTGTCATAGGCCTCGGCCGGCAGCGTGGACTCGCGACCCGGGACGTGGCCGCAAAGCTTGAGATGGGTGGCCGACAGGCGGGCATAAATGCCCGACAAGGCACGGCGATAGGGTTCATCCTTGCGGCTCGGCGCGTCATCGCCGCTGGCTTTTGCCAGTTCCAGTACGCTTTCCGGTACGTCTGCCAGCTCGGTGGAAATCGAGAGTTCCGCCCCCAATGTATGCACAGAGGTCAGATAATAGCCGATGACGGTTTCGGCGGCGCGCGACAGCGCTTCTTCCATGGCCTGGGCGTCGACAAAGGGGTTGCCGTCGCGGTCGCCGCCGATCCAGCTGTTGAGCTTCAGGAAACTGGGCAGACGCGCGCCCAGAATCCGTTCCCATTTGGCATAGAGCCGGGGCAGGACCGGAAGGAACACGTCTTTCATATAGCTTTGCGAAATCTGCACTTCGTCGGTGACGAACAGCCGCTCGCGGCGCAGCGGGCGGGTTTGCCAAAGCAGAGCGATCTGGCGCAGGATCGCGGCGTCCAGCATGTCGCCTTGCGGCGTTTCCGATTCGCCTTCGTCCTTCATCAGCAGCAGTTCGGCAATCCGGGATTTGTGGTCGATGATGCTCTTGCGACGGACCTCGGTGGGATGGGCGGTCAGTACCGGAGCAATCAGCGCCTCGTCGAGCAGATCCAGGATCGCCTGCCGGTCGACGCCCTCGCTGGCCAGAAGCTCGATCGCCTCAACCACCGTGGCCCCTTTTTCCGCCGCGACGCCCTGACGATCCTCGGCTAGATTGGCGAGCAGCGAGAAGAGCATGAAGCCGCGGACAAAGGCCAGCGTTTCGTCGAGCGTCAGCGCATCCAGCCCCGGGTCAATCGCGTCGGCATCCGCCAGCCCCCGGTGCCGGTCCACACTGGTCGACCGGATATATTCGGTGCGCCGGTACAGTTCCTCGCCACCATAGGAACGAATGACATCGCCGAGCAATTTGCCGAGATATTTGATGTCGGGATTCTGGCGAACGGTGAGGGGTTGTGTCATCCGCTGATGCTGCACTGCGGCAGATAAACGGTCAAGTCCAACTAGAGGCGCGATCCATTAATTTTCGCGTCCGCTTTGGCCCAGATGACGGCCTGGCATGATGGTGGACAATCTGCCTAATTTTCCGACCCAACAGCAATAGGCTATGACTAACCCGAACATTATGAGTAATCCGGCGACACCCAAGATGCCGCCTTCGGGACCATAAGCGCCACCGGTCCATAGATCCCCGCTTGCCAGTTGGGCATGGAGCAGGGCTCCTTGTGAGGCATTGCCGCTCATCGCGAATCCGAAAATCTTGGACTGGGCAAAATTCCAGGACGCGTGAAGGCCGATCGACAGGCCGAGCCGTCCGGTCATCATCATCGGCACGCACCAAATGATCCCGTTCAGCGTCAAGATCGCAAAGGCGAGCCACGAGAAATGGTCGGTTCCGCTGTGGATGGCGCCAAACAGCAACGAGGAGGCCGTCACTGCGGCAATCGTTCCCTTGGTGTTTCCCCAACGGGAAGAAAAACTTGTCCGCAAATTCACCAACAGGAAGCCGCGAAACATGGTCTCTTCCCAATAGGCCACAAGAACCGTCTTCAGGAAAAACAGTCCGAAGGCCATATTGATGGCATGACCGTGGAATGACCATCGATCCGGTGTGGTGGGCAAGGCGACCAGCAGAAACATCGCTGCCACGGCCGTGCACCCGATAATCATGCCGGTCACCAGCTCCATGCCCATGCGGCGACTGGCCTCCAGTCCGTAATAACGCAGCCTTTTTCGATCAATATGCCGGGACCAGAAAATCAGCAGGCCGGTCAACAGAATGGCCCCGAGCAGGAATTGCATGAGGTTGCTGGAGAGCAGTAGCAAGGGTGAGGCGAGCACGAGCAGCAGGGTCACGAACAGGAGTAGACGCCAAACCAGCCTGATTTCTCCAGTCTTGTGCAGGAAGATATTCAACAGTCGAGGCCCCGTACCATCACCATGGTTGCTTCAATGGACAGGCATGGCCAGTGCGAAACTGGGCGCTTTTTCAACTTTCCAGCTCGATATCCCAGTAGAGCCAGTCATGCCACGTATCGTGCAGGAAATTGGGCGGGAAAGCCCGGCCATGTTCCTGCAGCTGCCAGCTGGTCGGCTTGATCGGACGGTTGGCAAGCTGCATATGCGCTTCCTTGGGGGTCCGCCCGCCTTTCTTGAGATTGCAGGGCAGGCAGGCGGTGGCGACATTTTCCCACGTGGTGCGGCCTTTTTGCCGTCGCGGGATGACATGGTCAAAGGTGAGGTTGTCGGGCGATCCGCAATATTGGCACTCGAACTTGTCGCGGAGGAACAGGTTGAAGCGGGTGAAGGCCGGATATTCGGACGGTTTGATATATTTCTTAAGCGCAATCACCGACGGGATTTTCATGTCGAGATTGGGGCTGTGCACTTCGCGCTCATAGCTGGAAACGATGTCGACCCGGTCGAGAAATACCGCCTTGATAGCTGTTTGCCAGGGCCACAGGCTGAGCGGATAATAAGACAAAGGCGTGTAGTCGGCGTTGAGGACGAGCGAGGGACAGCTTTCAGGATGCCTCAGCAAGTCGGGGTGATACATAAGCACTGCCTCCCTTGGCCTTTACTGCCCGCTCTTTATGCCTAAGAACATGACATGACTGTTACACAAAGAACAATATCCGGCTTATGACGTCAAGTGCACAGTTGAATCCAGATATCGTGGTGCGTTTTGCTCCCAGCCCCAATGGATTGTTGCATTTGGGCCACGCTTATGCGGCGATGGTGGCGCATGACTATGCCCGGGACCGTGGTGGCCGGTTTCTGCTGCGGATCGAGGACATCGATGCCGGGCGCAGCCGCGGCGAATTTGTGGACGCCATATTGGAGGATTTGCACTGGTTGGGGCTGGACTGGGACGAAGATGTGATTTTCCAGTCGGAACGGCTCGACAGCTATGCAGCGGCCGCAGACGAGCTCAAGAAGAGGGGGCTGCTATACCGCTGTTTTTGCAGCCGCGCCGAACTGCGGTACGCGCAGGAACAGAGCTCGCTGCCGGATGGTCCGGTCTATCCGGGAACATGCCGGCACATGGATCCGGATCTGTCCAGGAAACGGGCCGAAACCGAACCGCATAGCTGGCGTCTGGATATCGCCAAGGCGATTGCGACTACCCCGCCGCTGCGCTGGCTGGATGAAAGGCACGGCCCCCAATCCTGCCAGCCCGAGCAGCTCGGCGATGTCATTCTCGTGCCCAAGGAAATGCCGGTGGCCTACCATCTGGCGGTGACGCTCGACGACGCGAGGGACGGCATCACCCGTGTCGTACGGGGGCACGACCTGTTCACCTCAACCCATGTCCACCGCCTGTTGCAGTCGCTGCTGAGCCTTCCGACGCCGGTTTATTTCCACCATCCCCTGTTGCGCGATGAAGGGGGCCAAAAACTTGCCAAAAGCCGTGATTCTGCCTCATTGTCCGTATTGCGATCGGAGGGTCGCAGCGGGCATGAATTGCTGCAAGATTTGCGGCAGGGCATCTTCCCGGTTGGAATCTCTCTTTCGTAGGCTTAAGGTGTAATTATGAGCTATATTTTGATATTGATGATCATCGCGGCGGCAGGTGCCGTTGTTTATGCCCTAGTGCGCGGCCTGATCGCGTTTGCCAATATGGAACCGGAAGACGTCGATGCTGACGGCATCACGGCGTCGCATAAAAAACAGAATGAAATGATGTTTGCCCGAGTCAAATATCAGGCGATTGCGATCGTGCTGGTGGTGCTGTTGCTGGTGCTGGCGGGCGGTCAGGCCTAGTCCGCCGCTCCAATGGTCAAGCTCAACAAGATCTACACCAGAACCGGCGATGACGGAACGACTGGACTGGTCGATGGCTCCCGTGTCGGAAAAAATGATCCGCGGATGGCCGCGATTGGCGATGTCGACGAACTGAACAGCGCGCTGGGTGTCGCAATTTGCGAAATCGCCGATGATGCGCTCGTTGAGCGTTTGCGGATCGTTCAGAACGATCTGTTCGATCTGGGCGCCGATCTGGCCACCCCGGCGCAAGCGGACGACGATTTTGCCCCGTCGGAAATGGTGCTACGGATCGTGCCGTCTCAGGTGGAGCGGCTGGAAGCGTTGATAGACGATGCCACCTCGGCCCTCGACCCGCTCAAGAGCTTCATATTGCCGGGCGGCACGAAAGCCGCAGCCGCCGTCCACCTCGTCCGTGCGGTTACGCGCCGGGCCGAGCGAACCTGCGTTGCCGCCGGTGAGCAGATGGCGCTCAATCCACAGGCTCTGGCCTATGTAAACCGGCTGTCGGACTATCTGTTCGTGCTCGGCCGCTTGCTCAACAATGGTGGCAAGGACGATATCTTGTGGGTGCCAGGCGGGTCGCGCTAGCGCGCAAAATCGCAACGTTTTGCATATTTTTGCAACCATCTGGCGCAAATATACGTTGTTGACCTGAAAATCGTTCGCTCTATGTTCTGAATCGAACTTGAGCATCCACCGGAGTAGGATTGATCGCCAGCCAACCACAACGCCCGATTTCGCTTTCGGCCGACGCAGAGAATCTCCCCCGCTCGAGCGATCTGCTGGTGCGTTTTCGCGATGTCCGGCGCCATTCCATTGCACTGTCCGAAGGGCTGAGCGATGCAGATGCAACCGTGCAATCCATGGAGGATGCATCCCCGACAAAATGGCATCTCGCGCATACCAGCTGGTTTTTCGAAACATTTCTGTTGCGCGACCATGTCTCGGGCTACTCCGTGTTCAATGATCGATATGCCTTTCTTTTCAACAGCTATTATGAAGCCGAGGGTGACCGGCACGCGCGCCCCGAGCGTGGATTGCTGACCCGGCCATCGCTTGCAGAGATTCTGGACTATCGCGCGCATGTCGATAGCGCGATGGCGGAGGCAATCAGCAGTTTTGAGGCACCACAGCTTGATCTCGTCGAGTTGGGCCTGCATCACGAACAGCAGCATCAGGAATTGCTGCTGACCGATATTCTCCACCTCTTTTCCCGTAATCCGCTGATGCCGGCCTATTCGGCAGCAGCTGCGGAATCCGCGCCATTGGCTGCTCCGGTGCAATGGATCGAGGGGCCGACCGGCGTCAACAAGATCGGACATGATGGGAACGCATTTGCCTTTGATTGCGAAGGGCCACGCCACGAAGTGCTGCTCCATCCCCACGCCCTGGCCGACCGGCCGGTCACCAATGGTGAGTGGCTGGCGTTTATCGAAAGCGGTGGATATCGCGATCCCGTACACTGGCTGTCGGACGGATGGGCGTGGGTTCAGGAAGAACAAATAAGAGCCCCTCTCTACTGGAACTGCACGGACGATGAGGCTTGGAAGGAGTTTGGCTTCGCGGGAAACCGCGCGCTCGATCTGTCTGCCCCGGTCAAACATATCAGCCTCTACGAAGCCGATGCCTACGCCGCCTGGGCCGGTATGCGCCTGCCCACCGAAGCGGAATGGGAAGTGGCGGCTGCGCGCGGCTTGCCGAACAGCGGAATGGTCTGGGAATGGACTGGCAGCGCCTTTCGACCCTATCCCGGATTCAAGCCCGCGGCCGGCGCAGTTGGCGAGTATAACGGCAAATTCATGTCGGGACAATTTGTGCTGAAAGGCGGCAGCACCGCCACTTCGCCCGGCCATATGCGGGCCAGCTACCGCAATTTCTTCTACCCCCATCAGCGCTGGCAGTTCACCGGATTGCGGCTGGCCAAAGATCTATAGGACCAAGGATTTCTGTCATGGACATGACCACCAGCATCGTTGACCATAATTTCCGCAAGGATGTGCGTCGCTGCTTCGAGGAGCAGGCCTATGCGATCCCCGCACGCTGGCTCTATGACCACCGTGGATCGGAACTGTTCGAGGACATTACCGAACTGCCTGAATATTATCCGACCCGGATCGAGACCCGGTTGCTGCAGGAGCATGGCTCTGATTTTGTCAAGGCAACGGGAACAGGGCGGGCTGTGATCGAATTCGGCTCCGGCAGCTCGGCGAAAACACCGCACCTGTTGCGCGCGGTCGATCCGGCTGCTTATGTGCCGATCGATATTTCCGGAGAGTTCCTGGAACATAGCGCCGCCATGCTGCAGGAGGATTTTCCCGCGTTACTGGTCTATCCGGTCGAGGCTGACTTCATGAAACGGGTAAACCTGCCCGAGGCCGTCAATGATCTGCCCAAGCTTGGTTTCTTTCCAGGGTCCACGATCGGCAATATGATTGCGAGAAGCTCGGTGGATTTGCTTCGGTCGATGCGCGAGACTCTCGGCATCGGCTCGCAGCTGCTGATCGGAATGGACCGGATCAAGGACCGGGAGGTGCTGGTCGACGCCTATGACGACAGTGCTGGGGTGACGGCACAATTTTCGCTCAATTTGCTGGACCGGATCAACCGCGAACTGGATGGTGATATTCCGGTGGACCGTTTCCGGCATGTGGCGGTCTGGAATGATGAATATGCCCGGGTCGAAATCTACCTGGAGGCGGAGGATGACCTGGCCTTCGTGATCGACGGCAAGACACACAGCCTGTCCCGCGGCAAGCGCATTCATATCGAGAATAGCCACAAATTCGGCCTGCGCGATGCCCGGCTGATGCTGCGCGCCGGGGGCTGGACCCCGCTTTGCGACTGGAGTGACGAACAGGATTATTTTACGCTGATTCTCGCGGAGGCACATCCGTATAAGCACGCACCCTGATTTCTAGTCGCTTTCCCGTCCGGTCTTTTCCGGCTTGCGGTAATTTGCACGCCAGATGGTGATCCATTCATGAGCTCCGCGGCATTCGGTCATCGCACTGGCCTCGATCAGCCGGAACATTTCCCCGTCCCAGACAAACTCTTCAGCCCGGCCGCAATCGCCGAGACCGCGCCCCTTGCCATAGCTGCTTAGCGTTTGGCTCCGGTCGTCCCAACCGGCGTTGACCAGCAACGGATCAGTGCCTTCGCCGCCCCAACTGGGCTGACGATCGAATCGAGCAGGGGAGAAGGTCCAGCCGCTCGTGGCCCTCGGATTTTCAATATATTCTCCGATAAACGGAGCGCTGGAAAAATTATAGGCTCCCGCGCCGCAGGAAATCAGGACCAGCGCCCGGAACCGATTGCCGCGCTTGCCGAGCGGAAAGACCTGATCTTCGACCACTCCGTAGCGATCGTCTCTGCATCTTGACTGTTCGGCGAGCGCAACGATATCGGCTACTCCGGGTTCCAGATCGGCGGGCTCCCACTGATCCACCGTGATCGTCGGAATATCCGGCTGCACCGCCCGAAACGCGCGGCTTCCCTTTGCTACGAGCGCGGTTTTGGTGCCGGCTCGCCCTTGTTTCTCGTCCATGTAGCGCAAGGCAGCTGATGAACCTGCCAGCGAAATCCGGGAAATGGTGTTGCCGTCCGGACCCTGCAGGACAAGCTTGTTGCCCTTTATGATCGCCTGCAGCACCTTTTTCGCATCCTCGCCGACGATCTCGATCGGATAGTCGCCGAGAACAATCGGGCCGGTGTCAACCAGACGACCGTCGACCAGCATTTTGTAGCGATCAATATCGTCGGTAGGAACCGTGGCGCGAATTCTGAGTATATCGTCGCTGCCCGCACTTCGAATGATGGAGATGGGCCCGTGCAAGTCATCAAAGGTCGTCCCCAGTTCTTCGGGAATCAGCGACACTGCTCTACAAACGCCACCGTTGTCGCAGCCAACCGCCCAGTTCTTGAAACTGGCGACCTGGCCCGGTTGCGCTGCCGGCGCGTCCGCGGTAGCGGCGAGCGTGGCAAAGAAACCGACAATGAAACTGATAGGGGACATGATTGCAATCTAGCCAGTTTCGAAGACAATCGCTAGTGGCATGTTACATCACAAAGAATAGTCTGAAAGGCAGAGAATGAAAGCAATCGGCATTATCGGATCGGGACAAATGGGTGCCGGTATCGCACAGGTTTCGGCACAGGCAGGCTATCATGTCTATCTGTCCGACGTCAGCATGGAGATTGCCGAGCGGAGCAAGGCTGGCATTGCCAAGCAACTGTCGCGGCTGGTGGAAAAGGAGAAGATTGATCAGCAGGCTGCGGACACGGCGCTTGGCCGGATCGAACCGATTGTCCAGCTTGATCCGATGGCCAATGCCGATATCATCATCGAAGCAGCGACCGAGCGGGAAGAGGTGAAACGCCAGATTTTCGCCGCTGCTTCCGAAGTCCTCGGCCATCAGGCGATTCTGGCCAGCAACACATCCTCGATTTCGATCACCCGGTTGGCGCAGGCGGTCAAGGATCCCTCGCGCTTTGTCGGCGTGCATTTCTTCAACCCCGTCCCCTTGATGGGGCTGGTCGAGGTCATCCGCGGCCTTGCGACCAGCGACCAGACCGCGGCGATGGCGAGCGATTTTGCCAAGGCGGTCGGCAAGACTCCAGTGATGGCCAAGGATTCTCCCTGTTTCGTGGTCAACCGCATCCTGTTGCCGATGCTTAACGAGGCGTTTTTCGTTCTGGGCGAAGGCACGGCGTCGATGGAAGATATCGACCGCGGCGTGCAGCTCGGTCTCGGTCACCCGATGGGGCCGCTGACGCTGGCCGACCTGATCGGACTGGACACGCTGCTGGAAATATTGCGCGTGCTGCAGAATGATTTCGGCGACCCCAAATATCGCCCAGCACCGATCCTGTGCAAATATGTCGAAGCCGGTTGGCTGGGCCGCAAGTCGGGCAAGGGTTTTTACGACTATTCTGGCGAAGTGCCGGTGCCGACGATGTGAACGGCTATGACGCCTCGACCCTGGCATTTTATCAGAAAACGGCCGACCATTATGTCGACGATCACCCGCGCGATGTAGCGGGGCATCTTCCTGCCTTTCTCGATCTGCTGCCATCCGGAAGTTCCATATTGGAACTGGGGTGCGGCGGCGGTGTCGATGCCGCCTATATGACCGATCGCGGTTTCGCGGTAGAACCCACGGATGGCGTGGTCGCCATGGCGGCAAAAGCGGAACAGCGTTTGAAACGTCCGGTGCGGATCATGCGCTTTCACGAGATCGATGCGTGTGCCTGCTATGATGCGGTCATCGCGACCGCTTCCCTGTTGCATGTACCCAAGCGGGATTTGCCGGATATTCTGGCCAGAATATGGTTGGCCCTGAAGCCCGGCGGATGGCACATTGCGACCTACAAGACCGGTCATCTGGAAGGTTGGGACGATCATCAGCGTTATTATAACTACCCCTCGCTGGAAGAATTGGAGGCATGTTACAAACAAGCCGGGCTATGGTCCGTCCTGGACACAAAGACCTCAATGGAAGGTGGATTTTTTAGTGGGCCATGTTCATGGCTGACCATCCAGGCGCAAAAATAAAAGCGGAGAGAACAGCAGATATGACCGAAATCAGAGATTTCGCAATTGATATCCCGAAGACGGCTTTGGACGATCTCGATATCCGATTACGCCATGTGCGCTGGCCCGATCCGGAACCGGTCGATGACTGGTCGCAGGGCATTCCGCTTGATTACGTCAAGACCATCGTCGATCACTGGCGGACCAGCTATGACTGGAAACGCTGCCAGGATGCGCTCAACCAATATTCCCATCACCTGACCGAGATTGACGGAGTGGATATCCATTTCATGCATATCCGCTCTCCGGAGCCGGACGCCCGTCCGCTGATCATGACGCACGGCTGGCCGGGATCGATCGTCGAGTTCATGGATGTCATCGGCCCGCTCACCGATCCGGTGGCCCATGGTGGGGAGGCCAAGGACGCCTATCATCTGGTAGTGCCCTCGCTGCCTGGATACGGGTTCTCGGGCAAGCCGACGGAGACCGGATGGGGCATGGAGAAAATTGCCACTGCCTGGGACACGTTGATGACGCGGCTCGGCTATGACCGCTATTTCGCGCAGGGCGGGGACTGGGGCGGAATGGTTACCTCCGTCATCGGTGCGCAAAATCTGGGACGATGCGCCGGCATTCACGTCAATCTGGTCATTGTCGGGCCGCCGTCCGAGGAAATCGTGAAAAACCCGACGCCGGAAGAGCAGGCCTCGCTCGCGCACTTTGCGGTCTACCAGTCGCAGGGCGCAGGCTATGCCGAAATCCAGCGAACCCGACCGCAGACGCTCGGCTATGGCCTGGCGGATTCGCCAGTCGGGCAGATGGCCTGGATCATGGAGAAATTCCAGGGCTGGTCCGACGACGCCAAGGCCCCGGACGATAATTTCGACTGCGATCATCTGCTCGACAATGTGATGATCTACTGGCTCAATAATGCCGGCGCATCCTCGGC
>CAWUKF010000053.1:0-11961 GCA_963922745.1 uncultured Sphingomonadales bacterium | reverse complement strand
GTGGGCGTATAGCTCAGTGGTAGAGCACTTCGTTGACATCGAAGGGGTCGGGAGTTCAACTCTCTCTACGCCCACCATTTTCCAGACAATTTTCAGGCCGCAAGCGAGATTGGCGCGCCGGCGTCCTGGCTCGGTGGATGGCCATACCAGCTGGTATAGGCGCGAGTGAATGCGCTCAGTTCGCTATAGCCGAGCTTGGACGCTATTTCCGAGAGATTGCGGGTGCCTTCGAGAAAATAGAGATAACAGGTGTCACGCCGCACCTGCTCCAGCAGCTGGCGGTAGGACATCCCTTCAGCCACCAGTTTGCGTCGCAATGTCCGTTCCGCCACGCCAAAAGTTATCGCGGCCGCGTCGAGGCTCAGACCGGATTTGTCGAGCAAATATAGCAAATATTCGTAGGTGAGCTTGGTGATGCTCTTCCGTTCGAAGCTTGCTCGCGAAAAAAATGCTTGCTGCCGGCGAATGGCCGAAACAATTGTGGGACTGTTCCCCCGCATGGTCTTGGTCATCACCGTCCGGTGATATTCAAGATAGGTCGAAGGCCTGTTGAAATGGCAGGGAATCGAGCGGTTGTTCGATTCGGCCTCCGGGAACCCCCTGAAACCTTCTGGCCGCGGGTGGGCGAAATGCGCGGCCTTGACCGTTTCAAAACGGCCTTCTGCCAGCAACTCTCCGCAGTGATAGACGAGACCAAAGAGGATGTGAACGAGATCAGGGAGAACCGCCTTGTCATGGGTCCATACCAATCGGTCACCGGAAGAGAGCGGCAAGAGCCTTACCACGGGCTGATTGCCGCCGAGCCGCTGTGCGGCGGCAAGATGGAGCAACGCCTCGCCGAAGCTGGGCTCGAAAAATGCCCCGTAGCCGGGATCCGAGAACCCCCCGGGAACCATTTGCTGTCCGATCGCCGAGTGGATGTCGACGCGGTTCAGTTCTTCCTGTGCCGCCTTGCAAAGGCTCGCAATCGAGTCATCCCCCAGCTCGCAGCCGGGATTTCGCAATTCCGGTTCGGACCATCGCAGCGCGCTTAGCAATTTTGGTTTGCGAGCTTCAAGCGCATGGCAGCCGAGATAGGCCCGGTATAAAAACTGAGCCGGAATTTTCAGGTTTGCGGATGCCGGGTAATCCATAATGCCGGACTATGAGCGGATAGATATTCCGCTCAACTGACTTTCGACAAGAATGTAAAATCGGCGACGAAATTACCAAATATAGTTAATTCGCGGCCAATTCAGTAGCGAATAACTGCCGCACCCCAAGTAAATCCCCCGCCCATCGCTTCCAGGACCAGGAGATCACCGGGCTTGATTCGACCATCGCGTACTGCAGTATCCAGCGCCAACGGAACGGACGCGGCCGAGGTATTGGCATGCATGTCGACAGTCTTGATCACCTTTTCCGGCGCCAGGCTAAGCTTTTTCGCCGTCGCGTCCAGGATTCGGGCGTTGGCCTGATGGGGAACAACCCAGTCGACCTGGTCGATCGATTGCCCCGCCTCATCCAATGCTTCCTTGAGCACCGAAGACAGGTTGACCACTGCATGACGAAAAACCTCCCGGCCCTTCATGCGCAGCTTGCCCACCGTGCCGGTCGTACCGGCGCCGCCATCGACATAGAGGAGTTGATTATGCGCCCCGTCGGCGTGGAGGCGGCTCGCAAGAATGCCTTTTTCGCCCTGTTCTGCGGCGAGGACGACCGCACCGGCACCGTCACCAAAGAGGACGCAGGTTGCGCGGTCTTCCCAATCCAGAATGCGGCTGAATGTTTCGGCACCGATCACCAGCGCTTTTTGGGCGCTACCCGCCCGGATCATGCTGTCCGCTACGGACAAGGCATAAAGGAATCCCGAGCAAACGGCCGCAATATCAAAGGCAATGCAGCCGTTGCAGCCCAGCGCGTCCTGAACAATCGTCGCCGTTGCGGGAAACGTCTGGTCGGGGGTCGCGGTTGCAACGATGATCAGATCAATGTCCGCGCTGTTGTAACCTGCCGCCTGCATGGCTTTCTCGGCCGCCTCAATGGCAAGACTGGAGGTCGTTTCGTCATCTTCTGCGATATGCCGGAAACGGATCCCGGTGCGCTCGACGATCCATTCGTCGGTCGTGTCTACCCGCTCGGCAAGATCTGCGTTGGAAACACGGGTTCGCGGCAATGCCGAGCCTGTGCCCTTTATGACCGCACGCGTGGCAGCCGCAGCGCTCACTTCGTCACCTCGGCTACCGGAGCAGCCTCGCTGATTTTCGTCAGATCTTCGCTGATGCGTTCCAAGATACTATCCTCCACGAGCCGGGCGGCGACTTCGACGGCATTGGCCACGCCTTTTTCATCCGCACTGCCATGGCTCTTTACCACGACGCCATTCAAACCCAGAAACACTGCCCCATTGTGATTGTTGGGGTCGAGCTGGTCGCGCAGCATCTCGGTCGCAGGCCGGGATATGAGAAATCCGATTTTGGAGCGCAGACTGCTCAGAAAGCTGCGCTTCAGCAGATCGGTGACAAATCGGGCGGTACCCTCAAGGGCCTTGAGCGCCACGTTGCCTGAGAAACCGTCTGTTACAATGACATCTACCTCACCGGTGGAAATCTTGTCCGCCTCGGTGAAACCGAGGAAATCCATATGCAGGCCGCCAGCATTTTTCAGCGTCGCGGCAGCCTCCTGGATGGTGCCCGTACCTTTTGCTTCCTCGGTCCCGATGTTCAGCAGTTTCACCTTGGGGCGGTCAAAGCCGTGCATGATCCGGCTGTAGGCAGCACCCATCACAGCAAACTGGACCAGGTTCCGGCTGTTACATTCCGTATTGGCACCGAGATCCAGCATCACGACGTCCGTGTCTTTCATCGTCGGAAGCAGTGCCGACAGTGCCGGACGATCAATACCGGACATCGTGCGCAAGGCCAGCTTGGCGATCGCCATCAGGGCACCAGTGTTGCCGGCGCTGACCGCAGCGCTGACCTCGCCGGTTTTCACGGCGTTGACGGCCATACCCATGGATGTGGTTTTGGAATTGCGCAGCGCCTGCCCGGGCTTGTCGTCGCCGGACACGACGTCCGGAGCGTGCAGGATTTCGGAGGCGGCGCTGAGATGGGGATGATCCTTGAGCGCTTCCCTGATTTGCGCTTCATCACCAACGAAGAGGAACTGAAAACCGGCGTGACGGCGACGCGCAAGGGCGGCACCTGCGACCATGACGCGCGGGCCTTCATCTCCGCCCATCGCATCAATCGCGATTCGCGGCCTCATTCCCACCGGTTATTCCCCTTGATTGCGCGTCAGAAGCCTGAAGACTAGCCGATTAAAGATCGGCGGCCAAGACTTCACGGCCATTATAATGGCCACAGGCTCCGCACAAATGGTGCGGACGCTTCAATTCACCGCAATTCGGACATTCCTGATAGGCTTCGACTTTCAAAGCATCATGAGACCGGCGCATACCGCGCTTGGACGGCGTAGTTTTTCTTTTAGGTACAGCCATTGCTAAGCCTGTTCTTTAAAATTTCAAAATACATAGCATGCTCAATATGCCAATCAGCCAAGTTTATCAAACCAGTCCCTGTTTTGCAGAGAATCGCTTGGTCTTGGTTCAGCAGATTGCACGCGAAGGGGCGCGTATAATGATTTTCCTGTGCGTTGCAAGCATTGTGCTTCTATAGCAGGTCGATAATTTTAACATATCTGGGGGGCATTATGATTTTACCGATAACATTGACCGTGGCGGGCGCGGCAGCGCTGATAAATATCTGGCTTATGATCCGCGTCGGACAGGTAAGGACGAGCGAGAAAGTCAGCATTGGCGACGGCGGCAATGAGAAGGTCATCCGCAGGATGCGGGCCCACAGCAATTATATTGAAAGCGCTCCTTTCGTGCTTTTTCTCGTCGCAGCGATCGAGCTGGCCACCGCAACTTCACCGGTCTGGCTATGGATCGTCGCGGGCCTCTATCTGCTCGGCCGGGTCGCGCATGGTGTCGGCATGGATGACGGCAAGTTCGGCAAGGGCCGGATGATCGGCACGATTGTGACGCTGCTGACGCTACTGGGGCTCGGGATCTACGCAATCAGCATTCCCTATGTCATCTGAACGGGTTCAGCGTGCCGCCAGAACATCATCCGCAACAAAGGCATTGGTTTTCCGCTCATAGCCGAACTGGCTGGTCGGACCATGGCCGGGAATGAAAGTCACATCGTCGCCCAGCGGCCAGAGCTTCTGGGTGATCGCATCGATCAAATCCTGGTGATTGCCCCGCGGAAAGTCGGTGCGGCCTATCGAGCCTTGGAAAATTACGTCGCCGACCACCGCCAGCCGTGATGGCTGATGATAAAAAATGACATGCCCCGGCGTATGGCCCGGACAGTGGATGACATCGAGCACAAGTTCGCCCACCGTCACCTGGTCGCCGTCCTTGAGCCAGCGATCCGGCTCGAAGCTTTTCGCAACCATGCCGTAACGCGCGCCATCGCCATCCAGCTGGTCGATCCAGAATCGGTCGTCCTCGTGCGGCCCCTCGATCGGAATCCCAAGCTCCTCGGCCAGCATCCCGGCCTGTCCGCAATGATCGAGATGGCCGTGGGTAATAATGATCTTCTCAAGATCGACGCCATGCTCGTCCACTGCGGCCTTCAACCGTGACAGATCGCCGCCGGGATCGCTAAGCGCTGCCTTGTTGGTTTTGGTGCACCACAGGAGCGTGCAATTTTGCTGGAGCGGGGTGACCGGAATGATCACGGCCTTGAGGGGTGCATCTGTCATGGCAAGCTATTTGGCGACAACGCCCCCAAGTTGCAAGCAACCTGTTGCCGGTCCAGTCACAGCCGCCGCCCCGTCCAGACCACCCGTCCAATGATATTGACGCTTTCTGGACTGACATCTTCCCAGTCCGGATATTGCGGATTATCGCTGCGGACGGTCAGCTTGCCCGATGGGCCCATCGCGACTCGCTTGACCAGCAATACGTCGTCCATGCGCAGCACATAGATGCCGTCGCGTAGTGGCCGCGTGGCAGCGCCGTGATCCACCATGATATCATCGCCATCGCCCAGCGTCGGCGCCATGGAATCGCCGTCCACGACAATCAGCGAAAGATTGGCGGGATTGGCCCCTAGCCGCCTCAGCCATTTGGGAGCGAATCCCATCGATTCGGCATATTCGTCATCTGCCAGAGACCCCGGCCCCGCCGAAGCACCGACTTGCAACTGCCGGATACGAAGCAGTCCGTCGGAGCTACGCCCGGGGTTTACCGGCAAGGGACCGCCCGCAGGTGCACCCAATAGCCGTTCGTCTACCCCGTAAAATTCCGCCAGCATACGGCGGTCATTCTCGTCCAGCTTCTTCGGCGAGCCGCGCCTTATATATTGCTGGATATAGGCAGGGTTTTTGCCGAGCATTTTTGAAAGCTTGGCAAAATCATGTCCGTTCTCACGGATCAATTTCTCCAGATTGGCGCGGGGTTCTTGGGTCACAATCCGATCTTCATAGCGACGCTGGCCGAAACTGGCAATAGGATTTTTCCTAGACATGTAGGAAATATCTTCTCAAATAGGAATTTCCCTATTCAACGAGTCGCCACCGATGCGACCAGCAGCGAGAAGGAGGTTGCCAGTGCCATTGCTACGGAAAATCGAGAAATTCCTGAATGAGACCGATATGGCCTGGACCAGGTTCGGTCGGCTTGCCGTTCGCGACCCTCGCTTTGTTCAGGATCTGCGCAACGGTCGCGAGCCTGGCAAGACGGTCTCTGATCGGGTGGAATATTTCATGACTATGTGGCGCACAGATCATGCCGGCTGAAGATAAATGTCGAGCCGTTGATCGACGGGGTCCGGGCTCGGCGATAGCAAAGCAGCTCGTTGCGCTTGTCCAGGGCGCGGCCCGCGTCCAGGCGCAAGGCGAACGTCCTTGGGCAAGCATGACGTTTTCCGGAACGCGCTACAGTTTCGAGATCCGATGGCCCACAACCACTGAGCCTTCCGCACGACAGAAATTTGCCCAAATCCTGCCCGACCACGAATTTTTGATTCCGGGTTATTTTGTTGCCGATGCGGTGATAACGGACCAGTCCCAATCACACGTCCGGATTGAAATACTGTCGATCGCCGACCCGCTTGATGCTCGCAGCGTCTTTGCCCTTCAGCGCTGAGCGGTCATTCTTTCCAATGTACCAAGCGCCGCTTTCAAGGCCGCATCCATGTCAGCCTGTCGAGCCGTCGGGCTATGACTTTCCACCCCATCAACAGACCGTAACGGCGGAATAGCGACGGGAGCGGCGGCAGCCGGCGTTTCAGGTACAGGAGTTTCTTTTTCCGGGTTCAGGACGGGCGCTTCTGCGGGGACCGGCGAAACCCGCTGGCGTCCTTGCAATGCGTCCAGACGAGCCAGTCCGGCTTCCAGCCGATCGGCAAGCTCGGCAAGCGACATTCCAGAAAGATCGGCCTTCGGCGTGTTCGTTTCGCGTTGCGCCGCCGCATATTCGGCATGAATCTCGGCCAACTGCTCCTGCACTGGTGATTGCGTGCCTGCTTCAGGCGCCGCCGGCACGGATGCTTTGGCAAACTGGACTTCCGGCTGCTCGGGCTCCACAGTTTCTTTCTGCAATAGGGGCTCGTCAAAGCGCTTGATTTTTTCAGCGAGCGGCTGGCCCAGATCGGACGAGGCGAAGATCGGCTGACGCGCCGGTGCATCCGGATGACGGTCCGCTGGCCTGATGTTCGGCAGATCTTTCAGTTCGGTCACTTGGCCTGGCGATTTTTTCGGCTTCTTGAGAAATTTTGTCAGTGATTTTGCCGACAGATTGAGTTTCGGGACACCAAAACGTGCCTTCCCGTCTCGCTGCTGATCGATCGACTCCGTGGTCAAGTTTTTGCGAATTGCCAAGCCCATATCGGAGCCTCCTTCATGTGATTTTGTACGGGAATTCAGGATTAAATATAGTGCAGAGGCGGATATCATACCGGCCACCAGCGCAATCAGCCCGCGAGCGGTATTGCCCAGTGGCGGTGCGGCAGCCGGGACGACTTCGGACAATCCGGTCGCACCGACGATATCTTCAAGATAGACGTGCGGCAGGGTGGCGATCACAAGTGCTGCCGCAATGCCGCCTGCGACTGCCATTACCGGCTGTTTGAACCGTGCCAGGTCTTGTTCTATCTGATCCACATTCTTCTCCGCGGTATCACGCTGCGCGCACCAACGATTTGCGCGCAATCAACTGTTGGTAAACAGGAGTGTAACGTAAAATGTTTGACGACCAGTTACGATCCGCCTCCACATATTTCTTTGCGTTTTCAATAGTCTGGCTCCAACACTCCCGGTCTGCGAGCAAACTTGCCAGTTTTTCGGCGATTTTTTCCGGATCGCCGGCTGGGAACAGCGTACCGGTGACACCATCATCGATCAGTTCCCGGTGACCACCAACATCCGACGCCGCTACCAGACGACCTTGTGCCATCGCTTCCAGGGGCTTCAGCGGAGTGACGAGATCGGTCAGCCGCATCGACTTGCGGGGATAGACCATGATATCCATCAAGCCATAATAGCGTTCGACGTCGCCATGCGGCACCCGGCCGGCAAAAGTCACGGTTGATCCCAGGCCCAGTCGCTCGACCTGTTTCTTCAACGCGTCTTCCATTGGCCCGCCCCCGACCAGCAGCAGATGAACCCCGGGATCACAGGCAAGCAGTGACGGCATCGCCGCAATCAGATCATCCAGGCCTTCATAGTCATAATAGCTGCCGATAAATCCCAGAACCGACTTCCCGGCCAATCCCAGTTGGGACAGCAGTTGCTGATCGCGCGCTGGCGGTTCCCCGAACAGATCGAGATCCACCCCATTGGGAGAAATTGTGATTTTCTCTCCTTTCACGCCACGTGCGATCAGATCGGAACGCAAGCCTTCGCAGATTACTGCCACTGCGTCAGCACCGTTGACCACATGGTTTTCCAGTTGCCGGGTCAGCCAGTATCGAGGGCTGTTTTCCCTTCCCGTGCCATTGCCGACCGCTGCATCTTCCCAGAAGGCGCGAATTTCGTATACCAGCGGCAGTCCGGTCTTCTCCGCCGCACGCAAGGCGGCGAGACCGTTGAGGGCGGGTGAGTGGGCGTGCAGGATGTCCGGCTGCCACTCGCGGATAACTTGCTCAATCCGATCGGCCAAAACGGCAATTTCCCGCCATTCACGAACCGGTGACGGCCCCTGGACCTGGGCCAGGGTGCGGTAGAAGCTCAGGCCGTCCACTATTTCCATTGGCTCTCGGGCAACCTGGCCATGCTGATTCTGACGCACGCCGGTGACGCCGGCAACGCTCAGTCCGCTGGCGATTTGCGCCTTCATGATCGCACGCGTGCGAAAACAATAGCCGCTGTGCAGCGGCAGGCTGTGGTCGAGTATGTGCAAAATCCGCGTCATGGCCCAAAGTCTTGCCAAAAAAGGATTAACGTCCCGTCAACCCAAAGCCTGTATCGCGCGATGGTAGAAGAGCGTGTTTTCGCCGCTCGTGCCGGGATGAATGGGGCAGATGGTAGACAATTTCTCTATCGCATTGACACATGGGCTGCTGCTGATCGCGGCATGGCGCCTCATGCATCGCGACGATCTTGATGTCGAAGCCCCGCCCGAACCAGATCCGGAACCCAGCGGCTTTTCAAACCAGTCGCCCACCGCAGGTTTTTAGCGCGATGCGTGATCTTGTCTTTGTCCTATATCTCGTCGCGCTGCTTCTGATCGCTTTCAAGCGCCCGTTTCTGTTCACCCTGATCTATGCCTATGTCGACATTGTCGCGCCACAACGACTGAGCTATTTCATGCTCAACTCGGTGCCATTGTCGCTGATTGTCTTCGCCCTGGCCCTGCTCGGTTATCTCGTCGCAGACACCAAGCAAGACAGCCGTTTTTCCGTCCGTCAGGCGATGATGATAATGCTGCTGGCCTATTGCGGCTATACCACCGTGCAGGCAGAAGTGCCGGTCGCGGCGCTGGAAAAATGGGACTGGGTCTGGAAGGCCCTGGTCTTCGCAATATTCCTGCCGCTCACGCTCAAGACCAGATTGCGGCTGGAAGCGCTGGCTCTGTTCATGGTGCTGTGCGCGGGAACATTGATCATCACGGGGGGGATCAAGACTCTCGCCTCCGGCGGCGGCTATGGCGTGCTGGTGCTGCTGGTCGACAACAACAGTGGCCTGTATGAAGGCTCGATCATCTCGACCGTTGCAATCTGCATCATCCCGCTGATCCTGTGGCTCGCACGCCACGGAACCATTTTCCCGCCCGACTGGCGGGTCATGCTTTTCGCCTACGCACTGATATTCTCGGCCCTGCTCATACCGATCGGCACGCAAGCGCGAACCGGCCTGGTCTGCGTCGGCGTATGGGCGGTACTGCAATTGCGCTTCGTCCGCTACCGGTTGGTCTACGCGGGACTGGCAGCAGCAATCGGTCTCCTGGCGATCCCGCTATTGCCGCAGAGCTTTACCGAGCGGATGGGAACGATTGAAAACTACAAGGCCGACCAGTCCGCCTCGACCCGGCTCGCGGTCTGGCAGTGGACATGGGACTATGCAAAGCAGCACCCGTTCGGGGGCGGGTTTGATGTCTACCGGACGAACAAACTGACCTATGAACTTTCGGAAGTCGACGTCACCCAATATGAGGATTGGGGCATCGATCCGGACGATGTCGACGCCAGACTTGTCGAGGACGAGGCGCGGGCCTTCCATAGCAGCTATTTCGAAATGCTGGGGGAACAGGGCTATCCTGGCCTGATCCTGTGGCTGATGATCCATGTCGGCGGCCTGTGGCGAATGGAACTGCTGCGCCGCAAATATTCAAAATCAAAGAAACCGGATGAACAATGGGTCGCTCCGCTTGCCATCGCCCTGCAGCATGGCCACGTGATTTTCCTCGTCGGCGCGCTGTTCGTAGGCATCGCCTATCAACCTTTCGTCTATATGCTGGTGGCGCTGCAAATTGGTCTCGATACCTACATGGCGCGCCGCACCGCAGAATCCCGGCAATTGCCGATCACCAAACATCTGGCCGGCGGAACCAAAGCAAAGACGTTGTCGCCGCGAGGAAGACCCTTCACAAATTGAGTGGCGCTTTCGCCGGCGCGCAGTAGAAGCGGCATATGACGCTCACCGTTTCTGTCACTGTCGAACGATGGCCTGTCGCCGGCGCATTCATCATCAGCCGGGGAGCGAAAACGCATGTCGATGTTCTTCTGTGCGAAATTTCGGACGGCTCCGCGACAGGGCGAGCGGAAGCGACTCCCATTTATTATGAAGGCGAAAGCGCCGAACAATGCGCGGCTCAAATAAGGGAATTCGCCACCCAATTTCCGGAACTGGATCGCGCGCTACTGCTGCGGAAGATGCCACGCGGGGCTGCACGCAACGCACTCGACTGTGCGCTCTGGGATCTGGAATGTCGGCAGAATAATGTCCCCCTGTGGCAACAGGCGGCGCTGCCCGAGCCGGAAGCAACTGTCTCCGCCCTGACGATATCGCTCGGCCGGCCATCCTTGATGGAAAGCCAGGCCCGGCAGGCAGCAGCCGACGGCTATAGTCTGCTTAAACTGAAATTGTCGGGCGACAACGATCACGAGCGGGTCGCCGCCGTTCATCGCGGCGCGCCCGCTGCCCGTCTGATCGTCGATGCCAACGAGAGTTGGAATGATCTCGACATAGCCGCGGAAGCGGCCCGGCTGGCGCAATATTCCGTGGAGCTTATCGAACAGCCCGTCATCGCCGGACGGGATCATCTGCTCGCCGGAATCCGGTCACCGGTTCCGCTCTGCGCTGACGAAAGCTGCCACACCAGCGCCGATGTCGAGCGGATCGCGCCTTTCTACGACGCCGTGAACATCAAGCTCGACAAGGCCGGCGGCCTGACCGAGGCGATCGCCTTGGCCCGGACCGCGCAAGCCGCGGACATGAAGATCATGGTCGGCTGCATGCTGTCGACATCGCTCGGAATCGGGCCGGCCTTCGCCCTGGCCCAGCTTGCGCAATGGGTCGACCTCGATGGGCCCCTGCTGCTTGCCAAGGACCGGATCGACGGCTTTCGCTTCGCATCCGGTCGGATTCTACCGGTCGCAAGCGCGACCTAAATGCCGTCCAGATATTCGATGACGGGAGCGGCGGCCATGCAGGGCGCCAGCTTCGGGCCACTGGCCCGGAAATGGTCCGACTTGCCGTGCGCATCCAGAGCCGCCTGATCGACATAGCGTTCGAGCACCTTATATTGCTGGGGATTGTCCTTGCTCCGGAACACCGAATAAAATTCATTCCCCGGTTCGTTGGCCCGAACCGCCGCCGTCAACTCGCTGAATGCCGCTTCAAAATCTTCATTCTTGCCTTCGGCGACGGTTAATGTCGCGATGACGCCTACTGCTGCCATGATATGCTCTCCCTGAAAAAGGGCCGGCAGTTTCCTGCCGGCCCGCCATTTTTTGAAATCTAGAAAATCTCGAACAGTCCGGCCGCGCCCTGGCCGCCACCGATACACATCGTGACCACGGCATATTTTGCGCCGCGTCTCTTGCCCTCGATCAGCGCGTGGCCGGTGCAGCGGGCACCGGTCATGCCATAGGGATGGCCGATCGAAATCGAGCCGCCGTTGACGTTGAGCAGTTCGTCTGGAATGCCCAGCTTCTGCTGGCAATAAAGCACCTGTACGGCGAAGGCTTCGTTCAGTTCCCACAGACCGATATCGTCCATCTTCAGATCAAAGCGTTCGAGCAGCTGGGGGATCGCGAAGACGGGGCCAATGCCCATTTCGTCAGGTTTTGTTCCTGCAACCGCCATGCCGACATAGCGGCCCAGCGGGTTGAGGCCGGCCTTCTCTGCCGCCTTGGCTTCCATTATCACGCTGGCCGCCGAACCATCGGACAGCTGCGACGCGTTGCCCGCAGTAACGATCTTGTCCGGTCCGAGCACAGGCTTCAGCGACTGCAGCCCTTCGAGCGT
>CAWUKF010000052.1:0-12006 GCA_963922745.1 uncultured Sphingomonadales bacterium | reverse complement strand
ATGCTCGCCGTAGGCAGGGAATGCGGAATCGGCGACGGCTTTACCATACCGCGACATCTCCCCGGTATGGCCAGGGGCACATTCACATTTGCGGTTGCGCCCGACAGGAGGTTGCCGCATCGGTGGCTTGTTGCTGCGGAATATCTGGGTACACTCGCGCTTACCAGCGCGCTGCATATCAGTGGTATGGCGCAGACAGTTGCACTCCCCAGACTAAGCGATCGGCAGCGAGAATGCCTGTTGTGGGTAGCTCGCGGCAAAACTGCTGCGGAAACGGCTATCATTCTGGGCATTAGCACGGAAACCGTAATTCAACATCTGAAGATGGCACGCGAACGATATGGAGTTCATTGCTCTCGGTCCCTGATCCTTGCGGCGATGTTCGATGGACTGATCGGCTTCGGGGATGTCTTCAAGTGGCAGGGATATTTCAGGCGCTGAGCCGGGGTTTTTCGATGGTGTTTTGCCGGGTTCGCTGTCAACGTGACATCGCTATCCCCATATCTTGGTATAGCGTTTAATCGCGCAAGCTGGTGTCTTGTCGTCATGTCCAACATGACAGGTAACCTCCATGCCGCTCAGTTCTTCCCAAGCCGTCCCCCACAAATCGGACCCAGCTCTTCGTTCCATGTTTGAGGCCAGAAAAAGGGTGTTTGTCGATCTTCTGAAATGGGACGTGCCGGTTCTCGACGGGCGGTTCGAAGTCGATCAGTTTGATACGCCTGATGCCGTATATCTTGTGTTGGCCGATGAAAGTGCAAATCACCGGGCATCCGCGCGGCTGCTGCGCACTGATCGTTCGCATATATTGGGGCAGCTATTTCCGTCCTTGTGCGAAGGAATTATCCCGTCAGGCCTGCAAACGCGAGAAATTACGCGATTCTGCATTGATCCTGCGCTCTGCAGAACGGAGCGGCGCAGGACGCGTAACCAGCTCGTGTCGGCGCTCGTGGATCATGCGCTGCGTTGGAATATCACTGATTACACGGCCGTTGCCAATATGCCGTGGTTCCGGCAAATCTCGCGGTTCGGATGGAAATGTCGTGCGCTTGGTCCGCCGCGCTTGATTGGAACCGAGATGCTGATTGCTCTCCACATCGAAATTGACGATCAGACGACTGGTCAACTCAAGGATAGTGGAATCTATTCGCCGCCGCGATACCAGTTCAATGAGATGGGGGCGCCGCAATGACCTATTCTGTAGAAACCGATCAATGGTTGGATCAACTCACGTCCGTCGGATATTGTATAATTCCCGATCTGCTTCCCAAGTCGATCCTTGAGAATCTGGAGGCTGATCTCGAGAGCGAATTTGAGCAGACGCCCTTCGGGCACGGTGATTTTTATGGATATCGCACCAAGCGCTTTGGTAGCCTCCTGCGGCGATCGCGTTTTGCTGAAGATCTGGTTTGCGAGCCGACAATTATTTCGCTTGCGGAAAGGATATTGAAACCGGCCTGTGAGCGCATCCAGCTCAATGTTGCGCAGGCCATCGAGATCCACCCTGGCGAGATTAAGCAATTTCCGCACTGCGATCAGGATATGTGGCCAGGAGATAAAGGCGGCCAGCAATATCTGCTGAACGTCATGTGGCCGCTCAGCCGCTTTACCAAAGTGAACGGCGCTACCAGACTCTACCCAGGAACGCACAAGCAAAGCGTGGAATCGCTCGAACAGCTCCCAGTACCGATTGTCGCAGAATGCCGGCCAGGGTCTGCGATCTGCTTTCTCGGTTCTACGATACATGGAGCCGGCGCAAATCGGTCGGATGATGTCAGGCGCGCCGTCGTGATCGGGTACAGTCTGGGCTGGTTAAAGCCGTACGAAAATCTCTGGCTCGCCTACCCGCCACATATCGCGAAGGATTTTGCGCCTGAGCTTGCTGAACTTGCAGGATATACGCAGCACAAGCCAAATCTCGGCAATTACGAAGGACAGTGCCCATCGACACTGTTGTACGACATTGTGCCAGCCTTTCCCCGTGCCACGGACGCGCTGAGATCGGATCAGCAAGCCGTGGTACGGGAGTTTGCAGACAGCCAGCGTCGGACGCCATGAGTCCGGCGCACGTTCTTAAACCAACGTACAAAAAGCTGAAGCAAATGTTGATGGAAGGTATTTGGCCGCCCGGTGACAAGCTCGAAGCACTCGTTCTGGCGGACGAACTTGGGGTCAGCATGACGCCCGTCAGGGATTGCCTGAACCGCCTGGTCGGTGAGCGGCTCGTCGATATGAAATCGGGAGAGGGCTACCGTGTTCCGCGGATTAGCGAAGCGGCACTTCGCGATATGCTTGCAGCCAACATCGCGCTGCTAGAATTAGCGCTAGCCGACGGGTCAGAAGTACGGATCGATGGAGAGTTCAAATCTGATAATGCTTTCTATGCTGAAAGGGTAGGCACGCTCTTTTATTTCATCGCTTCACTTTCCGGAAATAGCATTATCATTGAAACCGTGCGTTCGCTTAATGAGCGGATGCATGCCGTGCGAATGAAAGAACCGCTGGTATTTCCCGATGCTCTGCAAGAGATTGAGGAATTGGAACAGCTTTTAACCAAGCACGTTTTCGGACTACGCAACAGATTGCAGATATATCATCAACGGCGACGCGCAAAAGTTTCAGCGCTCATTGAACTAATACAATAGACTTGCCACGTCTCGTCGTTCCTCGATAACCACGCTCGCCTATCCATGTTGGAAAACAACATTATTTGAACCTTATGCGGTCGTGGAACTGCAAGAGCAATAGTTGCGCAGTAGCTGCAATTTTGTTAAAAAAGTCAAACGCAGTCTAAGAATTGGCGAAGGCTGCGCGGACATAATCCGCCAACCATCATTCACGCCGGTCCGACAAGGGACCGGGGGCCGGACCGAACCAGGGCTTAGCCCGAACGGCGGCGTAGCGCTGGTAATCGTTACTTCCTGCATCTGCTGCTGGAACGATTGATCTCGCCAGTGTGATGGTTCCATGCAAAAGACACATGTCCGAGAAAGTCGGACAAACGAGACACTCCCAGAGCGGAGGAAACGCAGTCAGCCAGATCAACCGGATGACGCGGCGCGACGGACGCTCGAGGAAATTTTCCGTCATGAGCGCGATGGGGTAATCCGTTTTCTCACAAGCCGAGTGGGGCCCGAACTCGCATGTGATATCGCTCAGGACGTGTTCCTGCGCGCGGCCACCAGCCCGCAACTGTCCAGTCTAATGAATCCTCGCGGCTTCCTTTTATGCATCGCTCGGAATTTGCTCATTGATGCCGCGCGGCGGCAGCGGTGCAAAGTGGTGACATTGTCATTGAATGAGGCGCGCGACGCACATTGCGCGGCCGAACAGGAACACGAGCTTGAGGTCAGCGATCTGACACTTTGCCTTGAGCGCGCATTGACCGAGTTGCCCGAAAGGACGCGCACGATATTCGTCATGCACCGCTTTGACGAGATGGCGTATCGCGACATTCGCCGCTCTCTCAATATTTCTATGGCTGCAGTCGAATACCATATGATGAAGGCGTTGTCGCATATCCGCGCCACGCTCGGCGAAACGGTTTAGGTTGCCAAAAAAATAGTTTCACCTGCAACTAAGGTCGCGGCCAGTCTCTGCGTCTATCCCTGCATGGCCACAATTTTAAACCGTGGCTGGAAAACGATCAGGGAGATATTGATGCACCACAGACAAATATTTTCAACCTTGCTGGCCGGAACAGCGCTTACCTTAGCAACGCAAGCCGTTGCTGCCCAGGATGCTGTAACGGACACACCAGATGCACAAGGCGGAACGACCTTTCCGGCAGATGCCGATGACGATCGTACGCCGGATCAAGCGGGGACCATTGTCGTAACGGGCTCGCGGATCCGAGGCGCAGCCGTTGCAGGGGATGTCATCACGCTCGATCAGGACGCCATCATCGCAGAGGGGCAGGTCGACCTTGGCGAGGCTATCAGATCCTTGCCGCAAAACTTTAGCGGTGGTCAGAATCCCGGAATCGGCACCGGGGCAGGCCTGATCAACAGCAATCTCAATTCGGCATCGAGCGCAAATCTGCGAGGTCTCGGGCCTGATGCAACATTGACGCTCTTGAACGGGCATCGGCTGCCTTATGATTCCGCATTTGGCGGCGTCGATATTTCGGCCATCCCGCTGGCGGCGCTTGATCGCATCGAGGTGTTGCCGGATGGGGCGTCCGCTCTTTACGGATCCGACGCAGTTGCGGGTGTGGTTAACGTCATCCTTCGCCGCGACTTCGAGGGCATCGCAACCTCCGCGCAATTGGGAACGAGCAGCGATGGCGGCTACTTCCGTCAGCAGGCCGATATTGTGGGCGGTACGACCTGGAGCAGCGGCGGTTTTCTTGTTGCCTATGTTTTTTCGCGCAATTCGGAGATTGAGTCGCGTCAGCGCTCCTATGCGGGATCGCTTGACCCTGACAGCTTTCTCTATCCCTCGCAGCATCGCCATGCGGCGACTTTTTCTGCCTATCAGAGCCTTGGCGACCGCCTTGTAGCGAAGGTCGATGTCCTTTACTCGCGCCGCGAGTCCGAAACCGTTGGCGGAACGCCAGCATCCCGCTTCCTGGCTCGCCCGAGGGTTGAAAGCCTGACGGTTGCTCCGTCGCTGGAACTGCAGCTGGGGTCGAACTGGGAAGCCAAAATCGTTGGTGTGCTCGGACGCGATCACACCAATTATCAAACCAGCTCTACCCCTCTTGGCGGCAACACCACGATTACGAGCGGGTGCTATTGCAATAGCGTTGCCTCGCTCGACATAAGCGCGGACGGCCCGCTATTCGAACTGGCAGGTGGCAGCGCGCGACTGGCAATCGGTGGAGGTATTCGGGGTAACGGCATGGACTTCACGCGGCAGATTAACGGTGCGCCGTCTGCTGCCTTCGATGTCACGCGCCGCAGTCGCTACCTCTATGGCGAAGTCTATTTGCCCTTCGTATCCACGGAGCTCGAAATCCGTGGGATTGACAGGCTCGCATTGTCAGGGGCGCTGCGTTACGAGGATTATAAGGGGCTGGACCGGCTCGCGACGCCGAGGATCGGGCTCATCTATGCGCCAATATCGAGTCTGACCCTGCGCGGGAGCTGGGCACGATCATTCAAAGCGCCGTCGCTTTACCAGCAGTATGTGCCTTTTCAGGCCTATTTGCTTCCTGGTGCCGCCTTCGGTGCAGGTGCGGGCACTGTCTTCTACACCAGCGGCGGCAATCCGGACCTTGAATCGGAACGCGCGTCCAGCTGGACTGCAGGGTTCGAGTTCAAATCCAATTCGCTCCCCGGTTTCACAGCCGGTGCGACCTATTTCGACATAAGCTATCGCGACCGCGTTGTTCAACCTATCCCCGGTTCGATTGCCGCTGCTTTCAGCGATCCGGGCTATGCAACGTTGATCAATCGATCGCCCAGCGAGGCATTGCTGACGGATCTGGTGATGGGTGCGCAGCTTGGGCTGCAGAATTTCTCCGGCGCACTCTATAGTCCTGCCAATGTCATAGCACTCGTCGACAATCGGAATATCAATGTGGCCGTCCAGGAAATTCGCGGCGTCGATGCACATCTGGCCTGGAGCGGAGAGGCTGGAACCGGAAAGCTCGGTGTTGATCTGGCAGGAACCTGGCTCGACAGCAGCCAGCAACTGACACCCGACCTGCCGCCGGTCGACCTTGCCGGTACGGTTTTCAATCCACCCAGATTCCGAGCGCGCGTCGCGGCCACCTACCGGATCGAAGCGTTCAGGCTGTCATCTTCGCTGAATTATACGGGGGCGCTTCAGGACCGGCGGTTTGCAACAGAAGCCCGGATCGCACCCAGTGCGACGCTGGACTTGGGGGCAAGCTTCGATGTGGTTGACGGAAAAGGTGCCGAACCGGCGCTGTCGCTTTCGATCACGATCAATAACGTCTTTAACGACAAGCCTGACATCATCCGCACCACCGGGCCGACCGACACGCCCTTTGATTCCACGAATTATTCGCCGATCGGACGTTTCATTTCCATGGGTATCCGGGGACACTGGTAATGAGCATCCTGTTAGCCTCATTACTGGCGACGACCATCGTTCCGACTGCCGCGGTCCCGCCGTCGTCCGTCGATCCATGCGCCAGATTCGATCGCGCGGCGACCGGCAAGCAACCGCACCGACCGGTCCAGGCCACGGATCTTGTTGAACTTTCGGATATCGGCAGATCCGATCCCAATGAATCGGCCAGCCCGTTCGATATATCGCCCGATGGCAACAGCATCGCCTTTCTTGTGCGCAGGGCCAATGCGCATGAGAATGCTTATTGTCAGCGGCTCATGGTGGCGCCGATGGATGGAAGGGGAGGGCCCCGAGAGATTGACCGCGGCGGTGCGTTCATCAGGGCGGATTTTCCGCTGCATAATTTTACATCGGTGATGAGTGGATATGCAAAAGTAATAACGCCGCGGTGGTCGCCCGATGGCCACCAGATCGCTTTTCTGAAACGAAGTGGCCGCGTTAATCAGGTCTGGGTGGTCACAGCTAACGGAATAGCGCCTGCGCAGAGCGTTACGGCAATGCCCGACAATGTCGACAATTTCGCATGGACAGCCGACGGTCAGGCCCTGGTGGTCGCGACGCGGCCCGGCATACGCTTGCAGGCGGAGGCCATAGCGCGGGAGGCACGAACCGGCTTTCTTTTCGGCGACCGTTTTGCGCCCGATAAAGCGGATCGTCCGATACCGATCGAACCGGCCCAACCTGTATATCAGACGGTTGCGCTGAAAACAGGAATGATACGGCCATCGACACCATATGAAATCGGCCATCTCACGCCGTACCGACCTGAATATGTTGCGCCTGCGGCGAGAAGCTATGTCAAGGCCGCGAGCGGGGCAGCGGCCTGGCTCGAGCCGCTTCATCCGCAGCGTCTCCTGAGCCAATCCGGAATCGTTATCGCTCGACGCGATGGACGGAAAATGAGATGCGAGGCGCCAAGATGCTTCGGTGTCAGACAATTATGGTGGTCAGCGGACGGCAGCACGTTGTATGCGCGGCAGCAGACCGGCTGGGCTGGAAGTCAGACGGCGCTGCTGCGCTGGCGGGTCGAAGAACCGAAGCCAAGGCGCATCATGGTGACCGATGACGTGCTGGTTGGTTGTGATCTTGTGCACCAGGAACTGGTTTGTGCGCGCGAAGGCTCGGTTCGTCCAAGAAGGTTGGTCGCGATTGATCCCGATAGCGGTCGCGAACGAACCCTATTTGACCCCAACCCGGATTTTCGGTCGCTAAAATTGGGCAAGGTCCAGCGGTTCCACTTCACCAATGCTTATGGTGTTGAAAGCTTCGCCGATCTGGTCTTGCCACCGGACCATGAAGAGGGCTCAAAACATCCTCTCATAGTGGTTCAATATATCAGCCACGGATTTCTCCGCGGCGGCACTGGGGACGAGTTTCCGATCCAGCTGCTCGCGGCCAAGGGCTTCGCTGTCCTCAGCTTTGCGCGTCCTGATTTTGCCGTGGAGAAGGTGAAGGCGCAAACCTCCACGGAATTCAGCCGCTGGCTACGTGACGACTGGCGCGATCGGCGAAGCGTGCAATCTTCACTCGAGATAGCGATCGACAGGGCAATCTCGACCGGTGCGATAGATCCCGACCGCATGGGTATTAGCGGTTTCAGTGACGGAACATCCACAGCGCAGTGGGCGCTGATAAATTCCTCCTTGTTCAGGGTAGCCGCGCTCGGCGCGTGTTGCGAAGATATGTACGCCTATCCCCTCAATGCTGGACCCTATTTTAGGAACTGGACCCGTGAACTTGGCTATCATTTCTTGGAAACGGGTGCCGATGATTATTGGAAACCGATGTCGCTGACGCTCAATGCGGATCGGATAGACACGCCGATCCTGATCCAGACCGGCGACAGCGAATATGAAATCGGCCTCGACGTCATGGACGCTTTCAGGCGCCGCGGAAAAGCAATCGAGTTATTTGTCATGGAAGACGAGCCGCACTTTAAATATCAACCTGCACACCGTCTGGCGATGTACGAACGCTCAACTGAATGGTTTCAATTCTGGCTCATGCAACAGGTGAACTGCGATCCCGCCAAAGCGAGCCAATATAGCCGATGGAAAGCGATGAAGGCTGCTCCCAAAGCAGAGGACCTGCGCTGCGATACCACTCATGATGACCACGAGCGAGCCCAGTTCTCCGCTTCGACGAGATCGAGTAGTCGATAGATTATCGAACCGTCGGACCGGAAATCGACATTGAGTGCAGTTTCCACCGCTTGATGATCGAGCAGTCCATGCTGCGCAAGCAGGCCGTCCAGCAAGAGGTCCCGATAGAAGTGTCGGTGCTTGTCGAAGATCGAGCGCACAAAGCTGTCAGGTCCGGCCTTGGAGACGCGTTCCAAAATGTCGCGCGGCAGGTCTGCTGCAAAGGCCGCGCGAGCGGGCGCTCGGTTGATGCCGCCGGCGCACCAGACCCAGGTCGGGACGCTGAGGCAAAATTCAACGAACGGCTGGCTCAGCAGCGGCGAAAAGCGTGGCAGTCCCCCCGCGGCCAAACCGTTCACATTGTTCTGGCTGCGCATCAGAAGGGAAAGATGATCGCGTTTGCCGCGATGACATCCAACCCTGGCCTCGAACCATGAAGCCAAGGGTTCATCGCGACCAAGCTGCTCGCAATCGTCAGACAGCAGTCGCAGATCGGCAGGCCAAAGACCCCCTGGCCGCTGGCGAACCAACCGTCGCAAGGCAGCGCCCATCATGGTTGGGATGGAACAACCCGTAAGATGGCACAGATCGACAAAGGTTGCCGCGACCCCTCGTCCCGGTCCTTCGCAAAGCAGCCTGTCGACCAAGGGTGCCGCAGAATGGAGGAAACAAAACAGACTGTCGCCGCCATTGCCGTCAAGAATGACGTCCGCCTTCAGATGTTGCCCGGCATCAAAAAGCACAGCATCGACCGCTGCCATGAAGGTTTTGCGCGATGGCCGCGCAAGGCCCGCTGACACGCAAGCCAGCGGATCAATTGCCCGCATATCATAGGTTTTGCCTACTATATTGACGCCGAATTGATCGCCGATCATCTGCACATAGGTCCGCTCGTCGCCGCTCGGGTCCGCGGTTGCAAGCGTCACGCAGTCAAATGGCTCTCCCGCCTTGGCAAGTGCAGCGCAAATAAGCGAAGAATCGACTCCTCCGGACGCGGCAACGGCAACCCGTCCCAGACGCATGGCCCATGCCTTCATTACCGATGTTGCAAGGTCGCTGAGTTGCACGGCCGCTTCCTCGCACGAAACCTGCGCCTTGGACGGAATGAAGTCACCGGGCTGCCAGAGCTGCCTTCGGGTAGCATGGGTTTGTCCGGCGCAGATCAGTTCGCCGGGGGCCAGTTCGTTCACGCCTGCCAGGCACGTGACCCGTTGCCGCAAATTGGGCCGTGACAGGTGCGCATGGAGCGCTGGCCATGCAGGAACAAGCGGAAAGCCGGTTGCCTGACGGAGCAGCTCGGGATGGGAGGCAAAAATGCGATGTGTGGCGGTCCCTGCGCTGTAAACGGGCAAAAGACCTGAAGGATCGACGACTAGGTGCACCGCGCCTGTCTCGCGATTGGTATGAATGGCGACATAGGCACCCCAACATTGCTTGATCAGCCAAGCCGCCAGCCTGTCGATGTTGCTACATTGAGGCGCATCGCTGGGAATGCTTTCGAGAAGCTCAAAAGAAGACCGAGAGAATAGCACGCCCAATATTATGCCCGCCGCGCCCAGATCGATTACGCCAGTGGCCTCGTCGGTCCAGAGCCTGGGCGATTTTCCGCAAAGCTCTTCCCGAACTCTTGATCGTTGCAGATTACGGGACGGAGTCCCTTGATTGGCCAATGGCACCGCAAGCACGAATTTGACGGCTTTCATATGATCAGGATCGGCTGGTAACGCAGCACTTCCTCGACACTGTCATTGAGCACTTCCTCGCCTGACTGCACCCAGCAATGAGCGCCGAAAGGCGCAAGCTTTACCCCGATGACAAGATTTGTTCGTTCGCCATCTGAAGCCAGACATAGTGCAAGAGCAATCGAGCGTGGCAGGCATCGGTCAGCCGCGGTTCGCAGCAGCCGGGCATGTTCGAAAGCGCGGATGCTTTGTGCCGAGGTGTGCCGGCATTGAGAAGCCCTGCGGTCAATTCTGTCCATAAGGCCGCGTAAATCCGTCAAGGTGGCAGCAAATGACGTTGATGCCAGCCTTCTCTCGGTTCGACGCTGTATCCAGATCGCTCTGGCGATGTCCGGCAAGTGAAAGCGGCCACTACCAATCGCTGCGGATGTACGACTGGGTGGCGTCCAATCCGCTGGTTTTGGCCAGCAGACTGGCTGATGCTCGCGGCTCAGGCCAGCCTGTTCGAGTTCGTGAAATGCTTCGCGATTTGACGCATCGGCGAGGCAGAAATAGCGGTCTCTGGAAATATCGAGGAAGATCAGGGTGCCGTTCAAGTCGCACCATGCGAGATCCGGGCGATGGAATAAAGACATGAGGTCCAAAGGGTGCGCACCATGGGCGCGCACCCTCTTGGGATCAGTCGGCGGTTATGCCAGCGGCGTAAAGCCGGGGGCTGCCGTCCGTGTCGATATCGAACACTGCCTGTCCCTTGGTTTCGACCGAAGCCTGACCAAGATCGACAATCGTTTCATCATTGATGTCATAGTCCTTCATTGTTCTACTCCTTCATTGCATTCGCGACTCCAACAGCCGCAAAACAGAAGATGAGCAGGTCTATTTCAATTATCTATTTTATAATCATTTTATAATCGGACCCATGATATTTTTTGCGAGGGAACCGGGCATTGGAAACACATGTTGGGATGTGCACCGATACCTTTAGCTTTCGCCTGGACATGCGTACCGGGACCCGGTCAAGGAGCAGAAAACTAAAGATATTCTTCGCTTTTTCAATATCTCTGCACGGCCCGAGAGGAGGAACGCGTCTGGCACAAGAAAATCGGCCATAGCGGGCAAAAGGATGCCAAAGGTGCGACACGCTTTACCTCGTCGGCGTTATTCGCCCGATTCAACCCGATTTTGTGAGAGTCTACGCCTTGTTTTCGCAAAACTGCGGTCGGCGGCAATGAATTTTTCGATCATCGCTGGGATCAATCGCGCAGGAGCAGGCGCACCCTTCGGTTCGCCGTCGTTGAGTGCGATCGCATAGCTCAACAGGTCGCGGTGCAGCCGCGAGGATATATTCACAGTCAATCTGACGGGTTTTTCATCAGCCAGATCTGAGAGCTTTAGCCGTGTCATCGACCGTCTCCCAGGATCAGATCGCGCGTGACCAGCACCCGCACTGCAAATCCGGGACGGATCGTGAGAGTTGGCCTGACATCGAGCTCCCGACTGACAACCTGTTCTCCGGCGCGGTTGATGCTGTCTTGCGTCCCGCGCCGAAGCGCGCGCGTTAAATCGCCATCGTTGCCAGAACCCAGTTCCGAGCCAACCCCAAGCAGGGTAGAGACCAGAGCAGCTTTCAGCACGCCGCCCCAATGGTGGTTGGTGCGGTCCTGTAACCCTGCGAATCCGCTGGGATCGGATGCAGGCTGGCGTTCAAGAACCACCGAGCGACCATCGGGCAGAATGAGCCGGTTCCAGGCAAGCAGGATCCGGCGCTGGCCAAACGCGATATCGGCATCATAGTCCCCGATGAGCCGCGAACCCTGAGGGATCAGCAGGATGCGCCCGGTGGGGCTGTCATAGATATTCTGGGTGACCTGCGCGGTCACGAGCCCTGGCAAATCTGAGCGAATGCCGGTGATCAGCGCGGCCGGGATAACCGATCCGGCTTGCAGGATCGAAGGTGATGCAAGGTCAGTTATTCGTTCAGTCGAGACGATCCGCTGGTCAACCGCCTGGCCCAGGAATGCCAGCCGCTTGTCGGCCTCGGTCTGCGGCGCATCCGCAGGCGCTATTGATGTGGCCTCACCGGGTGTAGGTAGTACGGCAGGTGCGCTACCGTCTGAACCGTGAGACCCGCCTCCGAAAAA
>CAWUKF010000051.1:0-12045 GCA_963922745.1 uncultured Sphingomonadales bacterium | reverse complement strand
GCGGACAGCCTCGACGGCGGCGCAGCGCCAATAAGCAAAGGTCGGGTGTATCCGGCGGCCATCCTCTGCCACCGCGCAGCTGTCACTGGCTGAAAGCCGTTCGATCAGGTCGGCTGGTGCGAAGGGGGCATCGACCGGCACCGTGGCAAACCCGTCGATGCCCATGGCCTGCAAGTGCCTGGCCACCGAATAGATGCCGCCCACCGGCCCGCCCGGTGCTGCCGGGTCGTCGGGAATGATCGCCAGTCCGGTGTCATAGTCGTGCCGCGCGGACAACATGATCCGGTCAACCTTGCCTGTAAATCTGCCGATCACGATGTCGATCAGCCGCTCCCCCTCCAGCCGGATCACGGCCTTGTCCGTCCCCATGCGCGACGACTGGCCGCCGGCGAGTATCACCAGGCAGGATGGCGTGCAGGCGGTCATGCAGGGGATCTTGGGTGCGGCATCGCCGCAATCTGGACTCAGCTGCCGACCCTGTCCAGCAATTCTCCGATCAAATCGGTGGGACCGGCATCGGCAGGCTCTTCGCGGGCGGCATATTGCGCCAGCTCGGCCTTCAGTCGTCGGTCGAACAGCTTGCGATTGGGCGGTCGGCTATTAACGTCCGCCTTGGCCGAGGCCCATTGGCGATCATCCTTCCTCGCCGGACGTGCAGGATAAATAAAGCCGTTGACCGGAAAGGCAGTAGTGCCCAGCTTGCCGATCGGGGCATACCAGATGCGCACCAGGCTCCAGTCGTTGTTATCCGAAACATCCCGCGCCATCACCTTGCGCTCGATCTGGCCACGGCGGCCGTTGATCGGCGACCAGTTGGCGTGGCTGATCAGGATCGTACGGCTGTCGACGAGCTTCCGGACCACCGCAACATGGCCAAGCTGCATTGCGCCGTAACCGGGCAGGGAGAGTACTGCGCCCTCCCTCGGAGTCGAGCCGCGTTCATAGACACCGGCAGCCTGATCCCACCAGCTGTGGGCATCACCATAGATCTGGATGCCACTCAGCTGGCGCGCAAAGGGCACGCATTGCAGATAGTCTTCCGCCTTGGCTGGCGTCGCAAGGATGATCGCCTGCAGCGCCAACAGGATCGGAATGATCGCGTTGCGGAGTGAAATCGTGAAATCAGTAAGAGTCTTCCGGTACATGCATGTGGCCGTAAACGACCGCTGCAAATGTAAGCCTAACGGGCATTATGAATCGCTCGGTAACCATGATCGCGACCCCAGCTTCTATCTTGGTCTGACGGTTCCCTCCGACACTTCGAAGTGCAGCGCATTTTGCGGAATGTCGAGAAACAGATCCGGTTCGGTGCCGGTCAGCCAGACCTGGCCCCCGCGCTCCGCCAGCTTGCCGAACAGCGCAGCCCGTCGCTGCGGATCGAGATGGGCTGCAACTTCGTCGAGCAGCAGGATCGGGCGATTGTTGCGCCGTTCTGCGATCAGATCAGCGTGCGCCAGAATGATGGAGAAGAGCAACGCCTTTTGCTCACCGGTGGAGCATTTGGCAGCTGGCTGCTGCTTTGCGGCATGAAAAACTCTGAGATCAGTCCGGTGGGGCCCTCTTGTCGTCCGCCCGGCGGCCCGGTCTGCGGCACGACATTGCTGGAGCATCTGTATCAGTTGCTGTTCCGTTCGACATTCGGCATCGGCCAAATGCACCGCCGGCGTGGCGAATATCATGCCGTCTGATTGCAGGAGTCTCTCGTTCAATGCGATCACCATGCGCTCGCGCGCTTCCGCGACCAGGGATCCGAACCGGGCCAGCTGCACATCAAGTCCGTTCATCCAGTCATTGTCGGCCCTGTATCCGTCGGCAAGGAGCCGGTTTCGCTCTCGCCTTGCGGCTTCGTAGCGCGCGCAGTTGCGTGCATGGGCAGGCTCCAGCGCGGTCACTAGCCGGTCGAGAAAATTGCGCCGCCCCGAAGCTCCCTCGGTAAACAGGCGATCCATCGCCGGTGTCAGCCATAATATCGAAAGCCATTCGGCCAGATCGTTGGTCGGAACCACTGCCTCGTTGATCCGTGTTTTGCGTCTTTCCGGGGTTTCGATATTGGTTCCGCTCCCTACGTGCACATCGTCGAGTTGAGCGGCGACGGCAAAATCGCCTGGTCCGCCCTGCCATGCGATATCGCGGAGCGCCGCACGGCGTAACCCGCGGCCCGGAGCGAGTAGCGACACCGCTTCCAGGATATTGGTCTTGCCGGCTCCATTGGCGCCGCTGAAAACCATGAACCCCGGTGCCGCGTTCAAGCGCAACTCGGGATAATTTCGGAAATTGTGCAGGGTAAGCTGGGACAGGGTCATCTCGGCCTTGGTCACTAGCTTTCACCACATATGAAGAGAAGCAAATTCGGTGCGGGGACTATTCTCGATCAACTTCGCATTCCTTCGACTAAAAATTGGTGAAATAAACCAACTATCGGCATCCATGTTTTGGCAGTGAGGATGCGATGTCTGTCAAATATCTGAAAAACAAAGAAAATGGTAATTTGGCACGCGTCATGCAGAGTATCTTGCATCTTCGCAATGATGCGAAAAACAGTTTCAACCCGAAAGGAAATCAAAATGTTCTCGAATGTCTCCAACAGCATTTCTGCCGCCGTAGCCGCCATTTTCTCCGCCGCCATTTTCGTTGGCGCCAGTGTTGGACCTGCAGTTAGCCATGCCGCATCGGTCGTCGCGTAAACTCACGGTAAAACAGGAAGGAATATTCATGTCCGTCAGTCTTCAAAATTCATTCGCTGCCGCTTTTGCCGCAGCCGTGTCGGCAGCTTTGTTTGTCGGGGCGAGTGTTTTGCCAGCCCTCAACAATATGTCAGCACTGGTGATCTGATGCCCAGCAAGAACAGAAATCCGGAATCAGGCCCAAGCAGCTGGCCCGAACCCCTCACGTCAAAAAAGGGAAGCAATCAACCCATGAAAAACAAACTGAAACTCGACAAAGCCAATGGTAAGCTGATGGGCGTCTGCTCGGGGCTGGCCAACTGGAGCGGTATGGATGCAAATCTGCTGCGGATCATTTTCGTTCTGGCGACCATATTCGGCTTTGGGTCGGCGATCATCATTTATCTGGCGATCGGATTGATTGTAGATTGATCATCAGATCTGTTTGCCGTTTCATGATATAACATACGGAAAATATTGTATTAAAATCATAGACCCCTCCGGCCAATCCGTGTAATCGAACTTATGAACATTCGATTGGATTAGTCGGAGCGCAGATGTCTGCAGGTCATCATCAACACGACCATTCGGGCCACCACCATGGCGACAGCCATGGCGCACACGGCCATATGCCGACCAATTTCAGCCGTGCCTTCGCGCTCGGCATTGGTCTCAATATCACCTACATAATTGTCGAAGTCATCTATGGTCTGCTGTCCGGGTCGATGGCATTGCTGGCGGATGCGGGGCACAATCTGTCCGATGTTCTCGGACTTGTCGTGGCCTGGGCCGGCTCCGAACTCGGCAAGCGGCCGCCGAGCAAGCGCTTCACTTACGGACTCGGGGGTTCATCGATACTGGCCGCGCTTCTCAACGGCCTTTTCCTGCTCGTCGCTTGCGGCGCCATCGCCTTGGCCGCTATTGAACGTTTCAGTAGTCCCAGCCCGATTGCTTCGACCACGGTCATCATCGTCGCCTCAATCGGAATCGTGATCAATTTCGGTACAGCGATGCTGTTCGTCCGGGGCCAGAAGGAAGACATCAATATCCGGGGGGCCTTTCTGCACATGATGGCAGATGCCGGGGTGTCCGCAGGCGTAGTGGTCGGTGGTATCGTGATCTACTTTACCGGCCTCAATTGGGTCGACCCGCTGATCAGCCTGTTGATTGTGGCGTTGATATTCTGGAGCACATGGGGACTTCTGACCGAAGCCGTACGCATGTCGCTGGCGGGCGTGCCGCGGAATATTGATGTCGAAGAAGTGGAAACCTATCTTTTATCAATGCCGGGCGTTCGAGCGGTTCATGACCTTCACATCTGGCCTATGAGCACCAGCGAGACCGCAATGACCGCCCATCTCTTTTTGCCAGACGGGCATCCCGGCAAGGGGTTCCTCTCGGAAATCCAGGCGCAAATGATTCGACGGTTCTCGATCCATCATACGACCATTCAGATCGAGATCACTAATGATGACGAATATCTGTGCAAGACCGATTGCGGAAGCGAGAACTGAAAGAGGCAACTCAGGTCTCCCGGAGTTTCCTGCGTCCGTTCCTTGAGCAAAGGCGTCCCGATGGGGAGTTTTTCGACCCTATAGGTTTGACTGCACCAACGGACATCTTTCGTTGCGTGGCCGGAAAATAGATTTAAGGTATCCAGAAAACCGCGGCACCCGGTCCCGCGAGGGGGAGGATGCGTGCACGAAGAAATCAAGCCGAACTGGTTGTCGGAAATTGTCCGTCGCTTTTCCGTTTTCATCTACACCGTCAACGGCTGGACTGCAGTTCAGGAGAATCCACCCCCCAGAAAAGCGGTTATTATTGCTGCGCCCCATACGAGCAACTGGGATTTCCTTTATTTTTTTGGCCTTACCAACAAGCTCAAAATCCAGTCCTACTGGATCGGCAAGGACACTTTGTTCAAATGGCCATGGGGTGGCATGATGCGGCGAATGGGTGGTATCCCGGTCGACCGGTCGAGATCGCAGAACATGGTTGATGCGATGGTCAAGGAATTCAACCGACGGGATGATTTCCTCCTGACAATTCCTCCCGAAGGTACCCGCGGCAGTGTGAAGCAATGGCGGACGGGTTTCTACTACATTGCTCTAAAGGCGAAGGTCCCGCTGATTATCGGCTTGATGGACTATTCAAAGAAAACCGGGGGATTGGGCCCGTCGTTCATGCCTTCCGGCAACTACAAGGCAGACATGCAGAAACTCAGCGATTTTTATCATAGCGTAACGCCGAAATATCCTCACAAAGCGATGCGTGATATTGTTTCGACAGAGGTCGGCGGAAACACGCAACCGCATGGCGAAGGAGAAGCGATTTGAGCCTGCTGGCAGCATTGGCCCTGAATTTTGGTTTCCTGGTCATCATCATGATCATTCTCTGGCTGATCTCCGTCCGTATCAGGGATGTGTCCTTTATCGATGCGTTCTGGGCCTACGGTATGGCGATCATGGCCAGCGCATCCATTTTGCAAACCGAAAGGCCGGGTCTTCTGGCCTACACGATCTGGCTGCTCACTGCGCTTTGGGGCATAAGGCTTGGCACGCACCTGTATCTGCGCTGGCGTAAGGAAGGCGTTGACCCGCGCTACAAGAAAATCCTGGGCCATGCGATGGAGAAGCAAGGCATGAGTTTTGCCAAGGCGGCGCTTCTGAGGGCGTGGGCTCTGCAAATTCCCCTGCTTTTCATGGTCTGTCTGCCAGCCCAGCTCGGCATTTTGCTGGCAGGCACGGAAATGCTCTCTGCGGTGTCGGTTATCGGTGCGGCGATAGCTCTGATTGGCATCGGTTTTGAAACGGTTGGCGACATGCAGCTCAAGGCCTTTAAGGCCAATCCCGCCAACAAGGGCAAGGTGCTCGATAGCGGCCTGTGGAAATATACCCGTCATCCCAACTATTTTGGGGATTTCTGCGCCTGGTGGGGCATCTGGCTCGCCGCGACGCCGACTGGCTGGCCGGTTTGGATTGCCGTGATCGGTCCCTTGTTCCTCAGCTTTACATTGATGAAATGGAGCGGTGCGCCCCTACTTGAAAAAAGCCTGAAAAAGAATCGGCCCGATTACGTGCACTATATTGAACGAACTTCCGGCTTTTTCCCGATGCCACCAAAGAAAAGGCAAAGCTGATGATAAAGGGGGTTCACCATATTGCGATCGGTGTGCCCGATATCGAAGCCGGGCTTGACTTCTATCGTGATGTGCTGGGCTTTGCGGTTGAATGGCGCAGCGAAGTTTCAGCTGACAATGAAAAAGCTGGCGCGACGGTCGGCCTTCCCGGTTTTGAAGCGCGGATGGCGATGTTGAAAGGGCCGGACATTCGCATTGAACTTTGGCAATATACCGTACCGGCACCTCGGGACCGACGCGGCGATCCACCAGACTTGGGCTATCCGCATATGGCTTTGGCGGTTGAGGATATCGAGGCAGAATATGCCCGCCTTTCGTCCGCGGGTATGACATTTGTCGGCGCGCCAGTCGATTTCGGCACGCAAAAGGCGATCTACGGGCGGGATCCGTTTGGCAATATCATCGAATTGCTAGAAGAAGCCTAGCCGTCAGGCGGCCTTCTTTAGCAGCTTGTTTTCGATAATATTGGCAAAGACATCTGGTTCCTGTGCGCCGGGAACCATGAATTTCTTGTTGAAGATGAAAGCGGGTACGCCAGTGATGAAGCGATCCTGCCACTCCGCTTCGACGGATCGGACCTCGGCGGCGTACATATCCGTGTTCAGCAGATCGCGTGCGCGTTTTTCATCAAGTCCGACCGACGAAGCAATTATTGTCAGCACCCCATGATCGCTGACATCCTCGCCATCGGTAAAATGGGCTTTGAACAGTGCGAGCTTGAGTGCCGTTTGTTTGCCGGACTCGCCGGCCCAGTGCAGCAGGCGATGGGCATCAAATGTATTCACCATCCGCATATTCTCATGATAGCTGAACTCGAAGTCGAGTTCCTTGCCGGCGCTGCGTAAACGCTCCCGATTGGCCTTGCTCTGCTCTGGCGTGGCACCATATTTCTGCGCCATATGTTCGTTGATCGACTGGCCTTCGGGCGGCATCGACGGGTTTAGCTCGAAGGCATGCCAAGCCAACTCGAAACGCGCCTTGCCCTCGAACCGGGCCATCGCTTTCTCGAGTTTCTTGTATCCGATGATGCACCACGGGCAGACAACATCCGAGACAATATCAACGGTGATGACGGGCGTCTCGGACATGGCTGTTTCCTTGGTTTTTTAGGCCTTCTCAAGTGTGCACTGAAGGGGATGCTCATTCTTCCGCGCGAAATCCATCACCTGGGTGACCTTTGTCTCCGCGACTTCGTAGCTGAACGTCCCGCAGACACCGACACCTTTCTGGTGCACATGCAGCATGACCCGCGTCGCCTCGTCGATGTCCATGTTGAAAAATCGTTTCAGCACCAGAACGACAAATTCCATCGGGGTATAGTCATCGTTGAGGATGAGAACCTTGTACGGGCTGGGCTTTTTGGTCTTGGCTCGGGTCTTGGTCGCGATGCCGAGATTTGTGTTGTCGTCGTCATCGGATCCCTTGTCCGCATCATCGGCCATCAGCCAACGATCACCGGCCTGATCAGACCAACGGGATTTCAATAGGGGGAAAAGAATCTGCTGCTTCATCATCAGTCTCAGGATATGGTATTTTTACCCTTGAGGGCAAGGGCCGGATTGATAGTTTCCACAGCTTTTGCGCTTGTCAGCCAGAATAGCGTGCAAATAAAAAGGACCGCTCCAACGGAACGGTCCTTTTATAATCGATTGATAAAGCAGCTTAGGCAGCTTTTTTCAGTTCCTTGCGGATTTCGCTGACACGATCAGCAATCGGCTGATAGGCTTTGCCAGCAAGCTTGACGACAGCATCGGCGTTGTTCGAGGTCTGGTCCATAACCCGGTCCAGTCCGCTGCGGACATAGTCCGCCTGCTTTTCGAACATGTCCTTCGGCGTCGCGACGCTGAACAGGCCTTGCAGAGCACGGCTCGCTTCAACGAAATTCTCGCGGGTATATTTCAGGTTGGTCTGGCCAATTTCCTGGGCACCCTTCGCAGCGATCTTGCCGCTTTCGATCAGAGTTTCAACATTCTCGCGGTTGAACTCGACAGCGTTTTTCGACAGTGCGACAGCACGGTCAGCAGCGGCCTTGGCGCGAGCTTGCGCATCAGCGGACAGCTTTTCAAAACGCGTACCGAGCTTTTCGGCGGTTTTCTTGGCAGTGTTGGCAGCCTTGGTGTTGGCCGCTTTGGTGTTGCGTGCAACGCGCTTGGTTGCAGTGGTTTTGGTAGTAGCCATTTTTTTGGTTCCTTTGGTCTTTTTGTTCAATGTGGTCTTGGCAACGGGCTTCGCGGCGACTTTGCGTTTCGCAGCGGCCTTCTTTGTTGCCGGCTTGGATGCTGCGGGTTTCTTGACAGCAGGCTTGGCTGCTGTTGCCGGTTTAGCAGCAGGAGCCACCGGCGTTTGGGTTTCAGTCTTTGCCGGAGCCGGGTCGGCTGGGGCTTTTTCGACCGGTGCAGCTGCGCCAGCCGGTTTGTTGGTAACATTGATCGCGGAAGCTGCTGCAGAATAAGCGGCTTCTGCAGAAAGCGAGCCGGTTTCTTTTGCTGCGGGAGCAGCGGAGGTTTCGTTTTTCGTATCAGCCATCGGTTATCTCACTTCTATGTTGCAGTGCACAAATAAAGCATCGGTAGCCCGATGTCAAGGAAAATGGTGCAGTGCACAATAAATGGCTATTCGGGCCTAAAACCAATATAAATCAACGGCCTGACAGGTGCTGTCAACTCAGATTTTTGTACAATGCCAAGAAAATTGTGCATTGCTGCTAACGCGAATTGGCAGTGCGGACGTCCTGTAGCGGAACCAAATGTTGCACTCCACCACAAGCGTCGGCATTTTGAATCGACGCAAGAATATTGCGCTCGGCAATCATCATCAGCAGGATGATCGCGATACCCCATTTGGTGCAGCGCGACAGTTTTCGGTGGTTCAATGTGTCTTCTTCTGTAGAGCATGAAATACATTATCGAAAGTATCCCATGTCCGCTTTGCTATCCATCGCTACTGCCGTTCCTGATCACCGGATCACGCAAAAAGAGGTGCTTGCCGTGCTGGCGAAGGCGAGGGGGGGCGCGCTGCCCGCCCGGCTGGAGCAGATTCTTGGCAATAGCGGTATCGAACAGCGCTATCTTGCCTGCACAGCGGACTATTATTTGGAGCCGCGCCGCTGGACGAGCCGCGCGGTCATTTACGAACAGGTGGGAACCCGGCTGGCGCACAAGGCAGCCTCAGATGCGCTCGACAGGGCGTCGCTGGCTGCCGCCGATATCGACGCTATTGTCTTGATCTCGACCACAGGAACCATGACACCCTCGATTCCCAGCCGCATGATCGAGGCAATGGGTTTCGATCAGGCTACCCAGACCATCCCGGTGTTCGGCTATGGCTGCGCGGGCAGCGTCCTGGGGCTCAGGCTCGCAAACGACCTTGCGGCGGCGGGCGGCGGCCAGAACGTCCTGATGATCGCGCTGGAATTATGTAGCCTGTCCTATGACTATAGCCAGTTCGACAAGAAGAATATGATTGCGACCGCGCTGTTTGCCGACGGCTGTGCCGCAGCGGTGATCAGTGGCAAGGCAGGGCAAGGGGGCTCACCCTCGTTCCGCGCTTTCGACCAGAAGACCTGGCCCGACACCCGTGACATGATGGGCTGGGAAATCGGCGCGACCGGCTTCGATCTGGTGCTGGCCCGCGATATTCCCACGTTCGTAACAAAGGACTTTGCCCCTTTCTGCGATTTGTTTCTGCAGCACCAGGGTCTGGCGATGTCCGACCTCGGTGAACCCGCCTGCCATCCCGGCGGGGGCCGTGTGGTAGAGGCTCTGGAGGACTATTTTGCTCCGGAAATTGCGGGCATTCCTGCCACCCGCGAAGTGCTGAAGCAGCACGGCAATATGTCGTCGCCTACTGTTCTATTCGTCCTCGAACGGTTGTTGCAGCAGAAACCTGACAAGCCCATCCTGCTGACCGCGCTCGGCCCCGGCTTCACCGCAGCACTCGGCGTGCTTGATCCGCAGGGTGCCGCATGACCGAACATCTTGGCACCGTTTTCACGACCAGCCCGACGCTGGTGACCTGGGTTCTGGTCTATATCGTGGTCCAGCGGCTCGGCGAGTTGGTCCACGCCAATCGCAATACCAGACGCCTGCTCAGCGAAGGGGGGCAGGAACATGGCGCGGACCATTATCAATATTTCATCTTTCTCCACAGCGCCTGGATTGCGGTCATCGCGCTGCTGGTCGATCCCCAGCACGCAATCCATCCGGCGATGCTGGCGCTGTTCGTTGCTACGCAGCTGTTGAGGATCTGGACATTGGCCAGCATCGGTCGCTGGTGGACGACGAGGATCATCTCGGCACCGCATTTCGACCGGGTGAAGCGCGGGCCCTACAGGTTTGTCAGCCACCCCAATTATCTCGTAGTTGTGCTCGAGATCGCGATCGTCCCGCTGATGCTTGGCCTGCCCTGGGTGGCGCTGGTCTTCTCGATCCTCAACGCGCTGTTGCTGCGCCACCGGATTGGTGTGGAAAACAAGGTGCTGACCGAGCGGCAGCCCTAGCTGCGAGCTAAGGTCGTGTGTCGCGGCCATCAGAAGTCGGTGTCGTCGCATCACAGAGCAGCGTGACGTCGGTGGCCGTGTCGCTTGGGCCAGGCACACAGGAGAGAAGCCGAGCATCGGCAAATCTTCGGCGAGACTGGCTAGCCCTGTTGAGCTTGCCGAATTGCCGACTATAAAGAATGACAAGTTCCGGAGGGTCAAAGCGTGTCGATATATGCCAGAATCATAATCGCGCTGGTGGCCGTTCTTCACCTCTATATCGCATGGTTCGGAATATTTGCCTGGCAGACAGAGGGGCCGGGGGCTTTCCCGGAATTCCCCGCCGACCTGTTCCAACCGACCAGCGCGATGGCGGCCAATCAAGGCGTCTATAATCTGTGCCTGGCATCGGGCCTCATCTGGTCGCTGCTCATCCGTGATCGCGAATGGCAGCGCAAAGTCGCTACCGGTTTTCTGCTGTTTGTCGCCGCCGCGGGCATCTTCGGCGCCTGGCGGGTATCGCCCGATATCGCGCTGGTGCAGGCCGGACCGGCGCTTATCGCGTTGCTGCTGCTCTGGCTGCCGGCCGCGAAAGCGCGGCAGCGCTGATCCGCAGCAATCGGGGTAGTCGATTGTCAGGCGGGAGACAGCGCTGCCAACTCTCCGGCAATTAACAGGTGAGCTCCGTCAGAATTTGGCCGTTGCCTGGACTCCGTAGAAACGCGGTTCGGCGGGAATGAAGGTCGGAATACCGAAGCCGCCGCCGGTATTGCCTGCATCTAGCAGATATCTCTTGTTGGTCAGGTTGCGCGCAAAACCGGCAATCTCGAACTGCTCCCCGGCGAAGGAAACACCAGCGCGTACGTTGACCAGAGTAACCGCTGGCTGGCTGATCAGGTTCGAATTTGGCGCTTCGAAAAAGACCCGGCTGCGGTAGGTGACGCTGGGCGTGGCGAACAGGCGGGTGCTGTCGTCGATCGGATAGTCCAAGGTGAACCCGCCGGCGGCCTGTACTTCCGGCTGGAGACGGAAGCGCGCTCCGGCCAGATTGCCATTGCCCGGATCATTGTCGATACCACCATCAATATAGCCGATATTGGCGAACAGGCTCAGCCAGTCGGCGGCCCGCACATTGACTTCGGCTTCGACCCCGAAATTTGTCGCGCTACCGGCGCTGCGGGTTATGGTTGTGCCCGGCCTGCTGGGATCGTTCACGCTTACCTGAAAATTGTCATAAGTCTGATAATAGACTCCGACCGAACCCGATACCGGCCCTGCGGCTCCCTTCAGGCCGATTTCGTAGTTCCACACGATTTCCGGAGCAATATCGGTGAAATTGCCCACCGGACCCGTAGGTGTCGTGCGTGCGCTGGCGTTCACGGTGGCCGAACGGCGGCCCTTGGAGACCGTGGCAAAGCCGTTGATATCATCGGAGAAGCGATAGAGAATGTTGAAGCGCGGCAGGATGGCGGAGAAACTGTCCTCGGTCCGGAAGGTCTGGCCTGCCGTATCGGTAAGCGGGAAGGGTGGTGCTCCGGTGAAGAAGGAGCCCGGCGCTGTCGCCCGATAGCCCGAGCGGCGTTTTTCGATCAGCACCCGGACTCCGGCGGTCAGCTCGAGGTTGGGTGTCGGTATCCAGGTGCCATCGGCGAATACCGAATAGCTGTCATTCTTGCCGAGATTTTCGAACACCGCCTGATAAGGTACGGTGCCAACCGCGCCGCCGGTCAGCGCCTTGATCGCGTCGCCAGCCGGCACGCCATTGC
>CAWUKF010000050.1:0-12104 GCA_963922745.1 uncultured Sphingomonadales bacterium | reverse complement strand
CTCGGCAGGCCGGTGGTGGTCGCCACCCAGATGCTGGAATCGATGATCAAGTCGCCAACCCCGACCCGGGCCGAAGTCTCCGACGTCGCCACCGCCATTTACGACGGGGCCGACGCGATCATGCTGTCGGCCGAATCGGCGGTCGGCGACTGGCCGATCGAGGCGGCGACGATGATGGACCGGATCGCGGCGCAGGTTGAGAATGACCCCTCCTACGCCGACCGGGTGCATTTTACCGAAACCGTGCCCGACGAGACCACAGCAGACGCCCTGGCAGCGGCCAGTTTCAATATTGCGCGTACGATCGCGACCTCGGCGATCGTCTGTTACACCTCTTCCGGCTCGACCGCTCGCCGCATGGCCCGCGAACGGCCTTCGGTACCGCTGCTGGTGCTCACGCCCAACCGCCACACTGCCCGGCGCGTCGGCTTGCTCTGGGGAGCCTATGCGGTTGTCACCCGCGACGTGTCGGATTTCGAGGAAATGATTGCCAAGGCGAAGCGCATGGCGCTGCGCCACAAGCTGGGTGAGGCGGGATCGCGGCTGATTGTCTGCGCGGGCGTGCCCTTTGGCACGCCGGGCTCGACCAACCTGCTCCACGTCGTGCGGCTGAGCGGCGACGAACTCAAGCGCAGCTAGAGCAGACGCAAGGATTTCAGCTCGTTTGCGAGCTGGTCGGCTTCCTTGAAATGATGGCCGGCCATGCCGAGTGTTTCCGCCGTCTCGATATTGTCCTGACGGTCGTCAATGAACAGGCACTGCCCGGCGCGACGGTCAAAACGGTCGAGGGCCAGTTCGAATATCGAGGGATCCGGCTTGATCAGCCTTTCCTCGCCGGAAATGACGATATCGGAAAATATGCCGAATATCGGAGCCGTTGGCCGGAACTGGGCCCAGGATTCGGCCCCGAAATTGCTGATGGCAAACAGGGGGACATCGCGATTCGCCAGCGCCTGCACCAGTTCAAGCATGCCCTCGACCGGCCCCGGTATCGTTTCGGGAAACCGCTGCGAATAGGCGAGGATATGATCTGCATATTGGGGAAATTGCCGGCTGCGCTCCGCAACCATGTCGACAAAGGGCCGCCCGGCATCATGCTGAAAATGCCATTCCGGCGTGACCACGTGCGCGAGGAACCAGTCCAGTTCTTCGGTATCGTCGATCAGCTTTTCAAACAGGCAACGCAAATCCCAGCGATACAGGACATTGCCGATATCGAAGATGACGGTGTCGATTTTGGAAATGGCAGATTCCCCTGCCATCAGCAGGCAATTAGCCCTGGCGCGCCTTGAACCGGCGATTCGTCTTGTTGATCACATAGGTGCGACCACGACGACGGATAACGCGGCAATCCCGGTGACGGTTCTTAAGCGACTTCAAAGAGTTGCGGACTTTCATTTTGGTACCACGCCTTGATTATCTGAATTTCTTGAAAGCAGCCATGCTGCGTTGAAGCAGGGCAATTAAGGTCGGTGACGGCCAAAGTCAAGCGACCAGCGCTATTCTCCGCGAATTTCGACCAGTTTGCGTTCCCACGCCAGCGCATGGGCGACGATTTCGTCGAGATCGGCATGTTTCGGCTGCCACGGGAAGCTTTTCATGATCGCCCGATTGTCGGAAATCAGCGAATCGGGGTCGCCGGCGCGCCGGCCTTCCATTTTCCGTTCGATTCGCATGTTGGTGACCCGGTCCACGGCATCGAGCACCTCGAGCACGGAAAAGCCCCGGCCATAGCCGCAATTGAGCAGATAGTTGCGCGTTGGGTCGGCAATCAGCGCCTCGAGCGCGAGCACATGGGCGGCGGCAAGATCCGAGACATGGATATAGTCGCGCACGCCGGTGCCGTCGGGCGTATCATAATCTGTCCCGAACACCGCGACGCTGTCGCGCTTGCCCAGCGCCGCCTCGACCGCGACCTTGATCAGATGCGTCGCGCCAGCGGTCGACTGCCCGGTCCGCGCTTCCGGATCGGCGCCAGCGACGTTGAAATAGCGCAAGGCGCAGAAATTGAGCTCGTGCGCCGCCGAAACGTCGCGCAGCATATGCTCGGTCATCAGTTTCGACATGCCATAGGGGTTGATCGGCCGCTGCGGCGTGCTTTCGCTGACCGGGCTTTCCTCGGGGATGCCGTAGGTCGCGGCGGTCGACGAGAAAATGAAATGATGCACCCCGCCCTTGACCGCCGATTCGATCAGGCTGCGGCTCTTGGCGCTGTTGTTGTGATAATATTTGAGCGGATTCTCGACCGATTCCGGCACGATGATCGATCCGGCGAAATGCATGATCGCGCCGATATTCTCGTCCGCTATGATTTTCGACAGCAACTCGGAATCCTCGATATCGCCCTCGTAGAACGCAACATCGTCCGGCACTGCCCAGCGAAAGCCGGTGGTCAGATTGTCGATCACCGCCACCGGCCAGCCCGCGTCGCGCAAGGCGAGTACGGCATGGCTGCCGATATAGCCGGCCCCGCCGGTGACCAGGATCGTGAACGGTTTCGCCATGGTTCCCATATTCCTTTGGATCGCGTTTTTGGCGGGTTAGCCTGTCAATATCTCCAATCGGTTAACCGTGACCGCCTGCGGATGCAATTTTTTTACCGCAGTCTCCGGGTTTATGCGCTAATGTGCGGCGGGGTGTTTTTTGGAGTAGGTATTATGGTCGGTTTTCGCTCAATGACGACATTGGTATCGGCGGGATTGCTCTTGTCGGCATGCACGGCGATGACACCGCCGGTCGATGTCACGCGCTTCCACAATGCCCAGGTTGCGCCGATCGTACCGGGCAGCGTTGTCATCAATCCGAATATTGTCGACGAAGGTTACAGCCGCAGCCTCGAATATGGCACCTATTCCGCTGCTCTGTTGCGGGAACTGCAGCGCGTTGGCTTTACCGAAGCGCGCGATAGTGCCGACCAGAGCGACTATGTCGTCCGCTACACGATCGACCGGGCGGTGCTCAGTGCTGCCGGGGCTCGCTCCCCGGTATCCGTCGGCGTCGGCGGCAGCACCGGCAGTTATGGCTCGGGCGTCGGAGTCGGCATCGGGATCAACCTGAGCGGCCCGCCCAAGGACAAAATCGTTACCGAACTGTCGGTTCGTATCGCGAAACGGAGCGACGGCAATGTCGTCTGGGAAGGCCGCGCCTCGATCGAGGCCAAGCAGGGGTCACCGGCGGCGCAGCCGGGCCTGGCAGCATCGAAATTGGCCGAAGCCTTATTCAAGGACTTCCCCGGCGTGTCCGGAACCACTATCAGGGTGCCATGACCATTCAGATCACCAGCGCTTTCGATAGCGGCAATATCGAAGTCCACGCCATCAAGGGCACCACCGCAGAGCTGTCGATCCGCAAGGACAAGGACAGCGATTTCTTCCAGTGGTTTCATTTCCGGGTCGCGTGCGAGATCGGCGAGGAGCTGGAACTGGCCATTGGCGGCCTCAAGGAATCCGCCTATCCGCAAGGATGGCCCGACTATGACGCCTGCGTCAGCGAGGACCGGGAATATTGGGGCCGGGCACCGAGCCGTTACGACGAAAAGAGCGGCACCCTGACGATCCGCTACACCGCCAGCAGCAATATCGTCTGGTTTGCCTATTTCGCGCCCTTCAGCATGGAGCGCCACCATGACCTGATTGCAGAGGCGGCCGGCTTCGAAGGCGTCTCGGTACGGACACTCGGTCACACTCTCGAAGGACGGCCCATTGACTGCGTCGAGCTGGGCAGCGGCGACAAGCAGGTCTGGCTCTACGCCCGCCAGCATCCGGGCGAGAGCATGGCCGAATGGTGGATGGAAGGGGCGCTGGAAATGCTGACCGATCCTTCGGACCCCCATGCCCGCAGGCTGTTGCAACAGTGCCGCTTCCACATCATTCCCAACATGAACCCAGATGGTTCGTTCAGGGGGCATTTACGAACCAATTTTGCCGGCACCAATCTCAATCGCGAATGGGACGAACCCAGCGCGGAAAAATCGCCCGAGGTGCTGTGCGTCCGCAACGCGATGGACGAGAGCGGCGTCGCCTTTGCCATGGACGTGCACGGCGACGAAGCGATTCCGGCGGTTTTCATTGCCGGTTTCGAGGGCATTCCCTCGATCACCGACGCCCAGCTGGAGACCTATCACGCCTATCGCAACCGGCTTGCCGGGCGCACGCCGGATTTCCAGACCGAGCTCGGCTATCCGACCGCCGCCGAGGGCAAGGCCAATCTGTCGATGTCGACCAACCAGCTGGCCGAGCGGTTCGGCGCGGTGGCGATGACGCTGGAAATGCCGTTCAAGGACAATCGCGATCTGCCCGACGCCGAACAGGGCTGGTCGCCGGAGCGCTGTATCCTGCTGGCCCGCGAATGCCTCGCGACACTGGCCGAGATGATCGACGACATCTAGCAAAGCGCCGGTTTTGACGGGGAGCAGGGCATTATCCTGGCCCACCGCCATGATCGGCAACGTACAGCCTTAATCAGAACAGCTGAAGCGTCCAGAAACGGATCGCTCACCCCCCTAGGCGTCTCGCGGGCATGACGGACGGCGGGCCGGGGCGCGTTCGCGTAAAATAGTACACAAACATCCAAATTTTCCTGCCGATTTCATTCATTTGAATGATGAAACCCCCGCTGCTCGCGAAGATAAGCAGACCACGGCATTCGAACGATCGAAGCCGGATTTGTGTCGTTTATATTAGGGGCCATGACATGGAAGTTTCGTCTCGCATCATTTATTATGCGTTGGGTTTGGCAATTTCAGGGGCGGCGCCCACGAGCGCAGCGAATGCCGGGGTTGCGAATGATTCCGGACCGCCGGCGGATTCTGCCGCAAGCTATGGCGACCTGAATGCCCAGCTCAACGACCGCGCGGCAGATCCTGCGTTCAACTATGCTCTGGGTCTGGCTGCTCTGGATTCGGGTCGGTTTGGCGAAGCGATCCTGGCGTTCCAGCGCGTGCTGGCGGTGCAGCCGGACAATGTGCGGGCGCAGGCGGAGCTGGCGCGGGCTTATGCGATGGCCGGCGATGTCGATACGGCGCGGGCCGAGTTCGAGACGGTGCGCGGCGATCCCTCGATTCCCGATCCGGTGCGCAACCGGATTGATGGCGTGGTCCGGCAGCTCGATACGGCGATTGCCGGCGGCGCATCGGAGATCACCGGCTATTTCGATGTCGAAGGCGGCTATGACAGCAATATCAACACCGCCACCGACGCCATCTCGATCACGCTGCCGCTGTTCGCCTTTCTTGGCCCGGCGACGCTGAACGGCGCGGCGCGCGAGCAGGATGCCGGTTTCTACCAGATCCAGGGCGGCCTGTCCGGCTCGACCCCGCTTAGTCGCCAGACCCGGCTGTTCGGATCGGTGCTGGGCAACTGGCGCGATAATATCGACAGCCGCTTTGTCGATCAGGCCTCGGCGGTCGGCACGATTGGCATATCCCACAGCCTCGGCAATGGTGATGTCATTTCACTGTCCGGTCAGGGCCAGCGCTTCTGGCTCGGCCACAATGGCTACCGCACCAGCGTCGGCGGCGATATCCGCTATACCAAGCGGCTGTCGAATGATCGGGCGCTGTCGGTCAGCGGGCAATATTTCCGGCTCAACTATGATGGTTCGCCGCTGCAGGATGCCGAACGCTTCTCCGGCAGCATTACCTACGCCGACCAGAATCTCTATGGCGGTATCGGCGGCGGCAAGGAAGAGACCCGCCGTCCCGGCGCCGACCAGCTGAGCTATGCCTTTGCCAATGCACAGCTGGGCGGCGAATGGCAGCTGGGCGAAAAGGCCTCGCTGATCGCCGGCGCCAGCATCGAGCATCGCAATTATGACAGCCGCGATCCGCTGTTCCTGAAGGGGCGCAAGGACACGCAATATGATGCCTCGCTTGGCCTGCGCTACCGCTTCACCGACGCGATCAGCCTCCGTCCGCGGGTCACCTATACCCGCAATGACAGCAATATCGGGCTCTACGACTATGACCGCTGGACCGCCTCGGTCGGCGCGCGCCTGAGCTTCTAGTTCCAACATTCTCATCCTTGGGAGACAAATCATGACCCAGATCCAAAGCAGAAACACCAGCTTGCTGACCGACGTCAAACTGGCCGGCGCCAGCGCGCTTGCCACCACCCTGTTCGCGATCTTCGTGCCCGGTTCGCCGCTGTGGGCAGCGGAGATGGTGTTCACCTCCGCCGGCAGTGCCGCGCCCTCCAGCGCCAATGGTGCAGGGGAGCAGGAGATGGCATCGGGTATCGTCCAGCTGAAACTGGATGACGGCACGATCGTCAGCATCGTCGGCCCGGCGCGCTATTCCCTGTCCGCCGACGGGCAGCTGTCTGTGGCCAGCGGCAGCTTCACCGCTTTGGCGCCGACCGGCTCTGCACCCAGACCGATCCTTGCCGGCAATGGCAGCCAGATCATTCTGAAACCCGGCAGCAGCGCCAATGGCAAGATCGCAGCCGACGGCGGTTTTTCCGGCTTTGCACTGACCGGTTCGATGCAGGTGGCGAGCAACGGCTCCAGCCGCAATTTTACCGCCGGCAAGGCGTTCCGGTCCGGCAATGGCTCGGGGCCTTCGGCTGCCGTAACCGCCGGTACCCAGCCCAATCGCAGCGGCGGTCAAACGGCTCTGCAACAGGTCCGGCAGGCGCAGCGCAACGCCACCCAGTTTCTTGCCAATGCCAGCCAGACCACGCCGACCTCGCTGGGCTTTGCCGGCGTGTCGCAGCCCCAGACCTTTGTGCCCGGCACCTTGCAGGGTGCGACCACACCAGCGCAGTTCCAGGCGCTGGTGCAGGCCCAGACCGGACCGCTTGATCCGGCGGTCGCCCTGCAGCTGTTCACCGAAATCCTGACCGCGCTGCAATCGACGGGCGGCCTTGGCTCCTATAGCAGTCTGACCCCGGCACAGATCCAGGCGTTCCTGTTCAACCTGCAGACCTATGGCGCGCCATCCGGCATCTCCCAGTTCCAGCTGGAACAGTTCCTGCGCGCGCTGGGCAATGCCGGCTTCACCATCACCGGTATAGCTGGCCAGGGGCCCAGCTTCGGTTCGCTCGCCGACCTGCTGGCGCTGGTCGCGGCTGGCGGCACCATTCCCCCCGGCGATCCGACCGTGCAGGCGCTGGTCGACATTCTGTTTGCCAATGCCTTTCCTCCGGGGCTGGATATCGACGAGATTGCAAGGCTGTTCCGGCTCGCCGGCTATACCGTACCGCCCCAATATGGCGGTGGCACCGGCGGTACGCCGACCCCTACTCCAACCCCGACACCGACTCCTACCCCCACTCCGACGCCGCCACCCGTGCTCGCCGGATCGGACGGCGTGCGGCCGGACGGCAGTCGCGACGATAGCATCATTGCGTTCGCAAAGATCACCGAAACCGGTCTCGACCAGGATGTAACGCTGATATTCGAGAATGACGAATTTGTCGGGTATCGGATGGCTAGCGGTTTTGAAATCAAGTTCGAGGGTCGCGACGAAGTGGAAAAGGGCGGCGACCAGGGCATCATCGGCTGGTCGCGATTGGCGGGTGGGACGAAGGTCCTGGGTGCTCCCCGCGGGCAGAACAGCGGCGATCATTTCGTCTACGGCGTTCCGCTAACCAATCGGCCGGCTTCGGGAATCTTGACCTATGAACTGATCGGTACCACGAGCCCGACGATCCGCGATGATAGCGTTGCTCCAGGCAGCTTTGACGGCTCCATGGCAGTCTCCTTTGGCCCTGCCGACATATTCATGGGTCTGGATGCCACGGTCCTCTTTTCGAGTGATGTCTATGACATATTGACGTCGGGCGGTTTGACCGCGCCTAGCATCCGCGTTTTCCCGGATGGCCGGTTTGGCGGCGAAGCCGATCTGCCTGACGGCGTTGGCATTGCTTGCAACCAGGGCGACTGCCGCTTTGTATTTGAAGGCTTTCTTGCCGGCGATGGGGCGAGCCACGCAGGCCTTGCCTATACAATCCGAGATGATCGCGGCAACAACGTCACCAAATGGATCGACGGCAGCGCCGCGTTCCGCAAGGCTGGCACCGGCGGCGGCGATCCGCCACCTCCTCCACCGAGCGGAACCGTGCGCGAAAATCAATATGTCGTCTATGCCGCGGGCAACAATATCGGCATCGATTCACGGACGCCGCGGCCCGATGCTAATCCGCCGTTCCCGCTTAATGTGACCTATTCCGCCAGCGGTGCACCCATCGCCTATGAATGGAGTACATCGGAATCGCCTTCGATTGGCACGGCAAAGGAATTTGAATCGGGCTCGGTCGGCGAGATCATCGGCTGGACGCGCTGGGCGGACGGCACCACCGGCGGAGCCTTTTACAGCAATCCGGAAAAGAGCTTTTCCGCCAATCAGGGCTGGCATATTCTCGCGGGCTCACCCGTGACCAATATACCGACTTCCGGATCAGTGACCTATGAACTGGTCGGTGCAACTGCTCCGACGATCCGCGATGGCTCGCTGACACCCGGCAGTTTCAGCGGTAATCTTGCGGTTGCTTTCAGTGCCACGCCAATGGTTGGCTTCGATTTTGCGGTCGATATTGGCGGCTCAAGCTACAGTTTTGGAACCGCAGGAGGCTCCGCCGATCCCGGCAATGGGGGGCGGCCGATCGAGACGACCGGAGATTTTGCGTTCACCTTCTTCGGCAATGATCTGCCGGTAACCGGTGCCGGGTCGATCTGCGGAGGCTCAGGCACCTGCAACGCAAGTCTCCGCGGTTTCCTCGCCGGTGACGCGGCCAGCCATGTCGGGGTCAGCTATACATTCGGCAGCGGCAGTTTCGACCAGCGGGTGGACGGCGTTGCGGCCTTCGGCACGCCGGGCTTCGCCGCCACCGCTGCCAACGGTTCGCTTGATGGCTGGTCTCGCTGGTCAGCAGATGCCAATAATCTCGGTATCTATTCAGCATTTGGCCAACCGTCTCGCATCCGCTCGGACAACGGACTCGGAATGTTGACGCCCGACTCGATCAGAAACTTCAAAGACAAGCTGGGCCCTGATTTCTCGTTCAGATAACCCTGTTCGCCAGATAGTTCCGGCCCGTCTCGATCTGCGAGGACGGGCCGGAAATCCGCACCAGCCTGTCTCCTTCTAGGCTTCGATATCGCGTTTGTAGGTTTCCGGAAGAAACAAGATCCCGACCACCGCGGTGATCCCGGCAATGACGATGGCATACCATAGCCCCTGATAGATATTGCCGGTGGCCGCGACCATCGCGAAGGCGACCGTCGGCATGAAGCCGCCGATCCAGCCGTTGCCGATATGATAGGGCAGGGACAGGGAACTGTAACGGATGCGGGCGGGAAACAGCTCGACCAGCAGCGCTGCCAGTGGGCCATAGACCATCGTGCCCAGCGTCCCCAGGGTGCAGAGGATCAGCAGAACCCGGAAGCGGTCGATCCGGGCCGGGTCGGCGCTGGTCGGATAGCCGGCGGCCTCGAGTTCTCTTTCGACATCGCGACCGAACGCGGCAATGGTTGCCGCTCTCGCCTTGTCTGCAAGTCCGGCGGGATTGGGAGCAGTGATCGTGCGGTCACCGATCCGCACCGAAGCCAGGCTTCCTTCCGGTGCATCGGCATTGTTGTAATTGACCCCGCTTTTCGCAAGATAGGATTTGACGATATCGCAGCTGGTCTCGTCAAAATTGTTGCTGCCAATCGGGTCAAACTGGAACGAACATTCGCTGCCATGGGCAACAACGGTGACCGGAGCCCGTTCTATCGCCGCTGCCATTTCAGGATTGGCCGCGCCGACCAGAGCGTTGTAGAGCGGGAAATAGGCAAAGACGGCAATCACGCACGCGGTCATCATGATCGGTTTGCGCCCGATCTTGTCGCTCAGCCAGCCCCAGAACACATAGAGCGGAATCGTGATGGACAGCGCGGTCGCGACCAGGAAATTGGCGGTCGCGCCGTCGACCTTGGCGATCTTTTCCAGAAAGAACAGCGGATAGAGGTGGCCCGAGAAGCCGATCACCGCCTGCCCCGCGACGGCACCGAACAGTGCGATCAATACGATCTTCAGATTCCGCCACTGGCCAAAGGCCTCGGTCAGGGGTGCCTTGGAGATTGCGCCATGCGACTTCATCCGCTGGAACACCGGACTTTCGTTGAGTTGCAGACGGATCCAGAGTGCGACCAGCAGCAGCACGATCGAGAACAGGAAGGGCAGGCGCCAGCCCCAGTCAAGGAAGGCATCGGCCTCCAGGGTGGTGCGCAGGCCGACCACGAACATTGACGCCAGGATCAGGCCGAGCATCGCCGTGGTCTGGATGAATCCGGTGTAGAAGCCCCGTTTCCCGTCCGGTGCATGTTCCGCGATATAGACCGCGGCGCCGCCATATTCGCCGCCGATCGCCAGGCCCTGCAGCAGCCGCAGCGCCATCAGGATGATCGGCGCCGCGATGCCGATCTGGTCATAGGAAGGCAGCAGGCCGACCGCGAAGGTCGACAGTCCCATGATCGCCATGGTCACGAGGAACGTCTTCTTGCGCCCGACGATATCACCGACGCGACCGAACACCAGCGCGCCGAACGGGCGGACCGCAAATCCTGCCGCAAAGGCCATCAGCGCCAGGATGAAGCCGGTGGTTTCGTTGACGCCTGAGAAGAATTTCGCTGAAATGACGCTGGCGAGCAGGCCATAGAGGTAGAAGTCATACCATTCGAAAACCGTTCCCAGCGACGAAGCGGTGATGACGAGCTTTTCATTCTGCTTGATGCCTTCGCCCTCCGGCAAAGCGTCTGTCGTGCCAGTCAAAATCCTTCTCCCTCTTGTGCGCGAATCCGTCATATGCCCGCACCGATTTTTCATCACTCACTCGTTAGTGAATATCATTCCGCCACCAGCACCACGGTTTGTGCTCACGGCGGTTTCAGCCCCTCTCGGCTGCCCGCTGCTCGCAAATTTCCTTGAAGCCCGCTGCCATGAAGCGCGCCATCCGCTGCTTGACCGCGGAATAATCCTCCGACTGGCACAGTCCGTGCGACAATTTGTCGATCCGGCCGGTCCGCGCGAGCGTCAGCATCAGCGCGCCGGTGACGAAATGATAGCCCCAGAAAATATCTTCCTCGGCGGCATCCGGCAGCGCCTTTTTCAATATCTCGATCAGGCGGAGCACCACCGGGTCGAAATATTTGTCCATATATTCCGCGCCGTCAGGGCTGTTGGAGGCCTGGGCACCGAAGGCACCATAATTTTTCCAGCCTTCCCCGCCCTCGATATAGAGATCGAGATCGGTATCGAGAAAGGCGTGCAGCGCTCCTTCGACCGTCGGGCTGTCGCCGGCGGCGCGGTCATAATCATCCAGCGCCTTCATCCGCCGTTCGATGGTGACCACCGCTCGCCGCGCGAACACCGCCTCGAACAGCGTCTGCTTGTCGTCGAAATAATAGTTCAGCAAGGTGTGGTGAACGCCAACCTGCTTGGCGACATCCTTCAGCGTAACGCCGTAGAAGCCGTGCTTTGAAAAGAGAAGCTCGGCGACATCGAGGATCTGCTCCATCATCTCGGCGCGCTGTTCCGCCTTCGACGATTTCTTCACCGCAGTTTTTGCTTTCGACGCCAAATTCTATTCCTTCTATCCTTGCCGGCAAACGGCCATAAGCCTGAATGCCCTACACTTATCCGTATTCCGCTCGCAATTTTATTTTGTCGATCTTGCCCGTGGCAGCGAGCGGCATCCGGTCAAGACGGATGATCGCATCGGGAATCCACCAGGACGCAACCCCTTCGCGCAACGGCGCGAGCAGGGCTTCATCGTCAATCGCGCCATCGCCGGTTTCCACCAGCAGAATGGGCCGTTCGCCCCATTTGGGATGGGTCCGACCGATCACGGCAGCGAGTGACACCTGCGGCAGCGCCCCGACCAGCGATTCCATCTCGGCAGGATTGATCCACTCACCGCCGGACTTGATCAGGTCCTTGGCGCGGCCGGTGATCTTCAGATTCCCCTCGGCGTCGATCCGCGCGAGATCGCCGGTGTCGAACCAGCCGTCCGTATCGGTAGCCGGCTCCGCATCGCCGAAATAGCGAGCGACGACGCTGGGTCCGCGCACCCGCAGATGCCCCTCCGGTCCGCGCTGCTCGTTGAGCGGCCGGCCGTCCTTGTCGG
>CAWUKF010000049.1:0-12154 GCA_963922745.1 uncultured Sphingomonadales bacterium | reverse complement strand
CAGCACGGTGACGGCGATCAGCAGCGACTGGTGACAGCCGGCGCCGGCCAGCATCCAGAAGGCAAAGGCGAGCAGGGCGAGGCTGTGGACGGCGGGGGCATAATAGCGCGCCGCGCGGTCCGCTACACGGACATAGAAGGAGCGGCGCTGGCCGGCTTCGTCCATCAGGCGGACAATGTCGGAGATGCTGGTGTCCTCGCCGACTGCGGTAATCCGCACGATGACCGGTGAGGAAAGGTTGAGCGTTCCGGCCAGCACTCGGTCTCCCTGGCCTTTCGGTTGCGGTTCGCTCTCGCCGGTCAGCAGCGAGCAGTCGAACTGGCTGGTGCCGGATTCGATCAGACCGTCTGCCGCGAGGCTTTCTCCCGCTGCCACCATCATTCGCATGTCCGCGAGGAGATCCCTGGATGCGACCCAGCGGGTTTTGCCGTCCTGCCCGACTATCATCGCGCCCGCTGCGACCTGTTTGAGCAGTGCGCCGATGCCGTCACGCGCCCGGTCCCGCATCATGCCGTCGAGCACCCGGCCGGCCAGCAGGAAGAACAGCAGCATGACCGCACCGTCAAAATAGGCATGGGCGCCACCGGTCGCGGTTTCGTAGATACTGAGGCCGGTTGCCAGCACTATGCCGATCGAGATCGGGACATCCATGTTGGTCCGGCCATAGCGGAGGGCCATCGCCGCCGACGCGAAAAACGGTCGTCCCGCATAAGCGATCACCGGGATTGCGATCAGGGCAGACAGCCAGTGGAACAGGTCGCGGGTGACACCGCTGGCCCCGGCCCAGACGCTGACCGACAGCAACATGATGTTCATCATCCCGAAGCCGGCAACGGCAAGCGCCCGGACCAACCGGGCGGTGCTGCCCTTTTCCTCGGCCAGGGGATTATCCGCGAGGATCTGCGCTTCAAATCCCAGCGCTTCGATCCGGCATCGCAACTGATCTTCGTCAAGGTCCGGCAGATGCGTGACGGCGACCTGTTTGGTGGAGAAGTTTACCCGCGACGAGAGTATCGCGGGATCGGCGTTGAGTCCGTTCTCGATTTTCGCGATGCAGCCGGCGCAACGGATCGCTGGGACCGCGAAACGGGACACGAGTGATTGCGATGCAGCGCCGGAAATGGGGGTGACGGCGTTCATCTGATGTCCTGAAGCACCCGCAGGGACTTGCCGGACTGCGAGATGACCAGTTTCAGTTTCCAGCGGCCTTCCGGTATTGTCTGGATACTTTCGAACTCTCCCGGCCGCAGTTCGGCAAAGGCGATGGCAAAGGGCTCGGTCCGGCCAACCGGATGCTCGGCGACAGCCGTGATTGTTACACCCTGCAACGCGTTACCGTCAGCGCCGCTGATGTTCAGGCGGGCTTTTTGTCCGGAGCGAACGACCGGCGATACGGTCCAGCCATGGGCGCGCTGATCCCGCGCCTGTTCGAGCCAGTCGTTATATTTCTGGCTCGCGACATAGCTGTTGTCGACGACCGTGCCGCCGAATGTCGACAGGGCGAAACGGGCCATGACCATATTGACGCCAACGACGACTGCGAAAAAGGCCACTATGATCGCGGTGGCATGATAGCCGGTGAATCGATGTACGGATTTCTGCTTGCTCATTCGCCTGTCTCCGGTCGTTCGAAAAATACTTCGTCAATATCCCCGGCTTCGGGATCGTCAGCGGCGGTAACGGTAAGCGCAAAATCTTCCCGTTCCGGTCCGGTGCCGGGGGCCGCGACATAGATGCGCAGCCTTGCGACGCTGTCGGCCGGCACCTTTGTGGTTAGGCTCTGGCCCGCCGCTTCCCGCGTTCCTGCATTGGACCACATAACGCCGCCTTCAAGCGCGGTCATGCCGATAACCATCTGCCGGGGGCGATTTTCCATGTTGCGCAGGTTGACGGTGTAGCTGTTGCGGACATGGCCGTCGGCGAGCTGAACATAGACCGGGTTGCGGTCGTGATTGGCGCTGATGTCGATGCGGGTGCGGTTGCCGAGAGCAAAGAGCATCGCCAGACCAATGGTTCCCCAGATGGCGGTGTAGAGGATAGTGCGGGGCCGCAACAGGGTCTTGCGGATCGGGCTGTGCGGCTTGCCGGCCTTTTCCAGCTCGGCATCTTCCAGCGTCGCATAGTCGATCAGGCCGCGCGGGCGTCCCACTTGCGCCATCACCCGGTCGCAGGCGTCGATGCACAATGCGCAGGTGATGCAGCCGATCTGCGGCCCCTCGCGAATATCGATGCCGGTCGGGCAGACCGCGACGCACTGATTGCAATCGACACAGTCGCCAAAGCTGCCCGGATGGGCTTCCGCCTTTTTCAGGCTGCCGCGTGGTTCGCCGCGCCAGTCCTTGTAGGTGACCGTCAGCGAATTTTCGTCCATCATCGCAGTCTGAATGCGGGGCCAGGGGCACATGTAGATGCATACCTGCTCGCGCATGAAGCCGCCGAAGATGAAGGTGGTGGCGGTCAGGATGGCGACGGACGCATAGGCCACCGGAGCGGCCTGGCCGGACCAGAAATCGACCACCAAGGTTGGCGCATCGGCAAAATACATGATCCAGGCACCGCCGGTCCAGAAGGCAATGAACAGGTAGATGCTCCATTTGAACAACCGCCGGACCGTTTTATGTGCCGTCCATGGCGCCTTGTCCAGGCGCATGCGGGCGTTGCGGTCGCCGTCGACAAAGCGGTCGACATGCTGGAAAACATCGGTCCACACCGTCTGCGGGCAGGCATAGCCGCACCATGCTCGTCCGACTGCGGATGTGACCAGAAACAGTCCAATACCTGCCATGACCAGCATCCCGGCCACATAATAAAATTCATGCGGCCAGATCTCGATACCGAACATGTAGAAGCGGCGATGGGCGAGATCGACCAGTACAGCCTGATTGGGGGCATAGGGGCCGCGGTCCCAGCGGATCCAGGGCGTTATGTAATAGACGGCCAGGGTCAGGGCCATGATGACCCATTTCAACCGCCGGAATTTCCCGTCTATGCGTTGCGGGTGAACCGCCTTGCGCTTTTCATAGAGATGGCCTTCCGGTTCAGGAAATTTCTCAGGACTGTTCATCGCCGACACCCTTGCTACTAGCGGGATTTCCGGCCTGTTCGAGAGTGTCGTCTTTTACATCTTCGAGCGCCGGCAAGGTTTCTCCGCCACCGAGCGAATGGACATAGGCGGCCAGCATGCGGATGGTCGCCGGGTCCAGTCGCTGGCCCCAGCGGGGCATCACGCCATAGCGGCTGTTTGTGATCGTATTGGTGAGCGTTGCCCTGTCCAGTCCGTACAGGCTGATTGCATCGGTCAGATTAGGCGCGCCGAGTTCGCGATTGCCCTTGGCTTCAGGACCATGGCAGACGGCGCAATTGGCCGCGAACAGGGCAGCACCGCGCCGGGCGGCAGCGCTCTGCTTTTCCCGGCCCGACAACAGCCTGACATAGGAAACGAGGTCCTGAATTTGATTGGGCTGCAATATGCCGTCCCTGCCGAACGCCGGCATTTGCGAGAAGCGGGTCTGGTCATGGTCGGGATTGCGGACGCCGTGGGCGATCGTATATTCGATCGTTTCGAGATCGCCGCCCCAGAGCCAGTCATCGTCGTTGAGATTGGGATAGCCCTTGGAACCGGCAGCGCCCGCGCCATGACATTGAACACAGTGGACCTTGAAGGCGGAGCGTCCGCCTTCGATGGCCTGCTGCAACAGTTCAGGACTGCCGTTCAGCTTGCGAATATCCGTAGATACCAGCGCCTGACGGATCGGTTCCAGCTCCTTTTCCCGCGCTGCCACCTGCATTTCATATTGTCCCCGGCTGCTCCAGCCGAACACGCCTTCTGTCGCTGAATTGAGCAACGGGATGGCGGGATAGACAATGACATAGCCGATCGCCCAGACGATCGTGGCGTAAAAGGTCCAGACCCACCAGCGTGGCATCGGCGTATCAAGTTCCTCAATGCCATCCCATTCATGACCGACGGTTTCGGTTCCTGTGGGTTGGTCAACGCGTTTCTTCTCAGACATCATTCTTGTCCTCGTCAAAAATTCTGTGGGCCGCCTCATGATGGTTGCGCCCGGCACCGGGGCGGAACGTCCAGCCGATCAGGGTCAGAAAAACAGCGGTCATGAAGACCAAACCCCAGCTGTCCGCGAAATGGCGCAGCGTTTCGTAGCTCATCGGGGCTGCTCCTGTGCCTCGGCGGCCTCGAAATCGACGAGCGTGCCAATCATTTGCAGATAGGCGATGAGCGCATCCATTTCGGAGAGCTTGTCGGGATTGCCGTCGAAATCGCGAATCTGGACCTTGGGATAGCGCTGCTCCAGCTCCGCCGAACTGGCCATCGGGTCGACCTGAGTGAGCAGGTCCTCATTGGCCTTTGCGATCGCTTCCGCGCTGTAGGGAACGCCGACGCGTTTCAGGGCTCGCAGATGGTCGGACATGTCGCCCGGGTTAAGGTCCTTTTCAGCAAGAAAGGCATAAGGCGGCATGATCGATTCCGGGACAACCGCTCGCGGATCGGTCAGATGCTGGACGTGCCATTCGTCCGAATAGCGGCCACCGACGCGGGCCAGGTCCGGCCCGGTGCGTTTGGAACCCCATTGGAACGGATGATCATACATCGATTCCGCCGCCAGCGAATAATGACCATAGCGTTCCACTTCGTCACGGAACGGCCGGATCATCTGGCTGTGGCAGGTGTAGCAGCCTTCGCGGACGTAGATATTGCGTCCCGCCAGTTCCAGCGGTGTATAAGGTCGAACGCCCTCGACTTTTTCGATTGTGTTATCGATCCAGAAAAGCGGAGCAATCTCGACAATTCCGCCGATCGTGACCGTGACCAGAGCGAGTACCGCCAGCAGCGTGATATTGCGTTCAATCTTCTTATGTTTTTGCGTGAAAGTGGTCATGCTATTGTCTCCCTCACTCTGCCGGTACCGCGACCAGCGGCTTGTCAGCGGCCTCGTCATGAGGTGTTTCGGTCATGGGTTTCTCGTCCCGCACATGGTCAGCAATGGTCATCCAGACGTTGTAGACCATGACAATGGCGCCGGAGAGATAGAGCAGGCCTCCGGTTGCGCGGATCAGATACATCGGGAACATCGCCGAGACGACTTCGCTGAAGGCGTAGACCAGATATCCGTCGTCGCCATATTCGCGCCACATAAGGCCCTGCATGATCCCGGCGACCCACATCGAGGCGGCGTAGAGCACGATGCCGATGGTCGCGAGCCAGAAGTGCCAGTTCACCATGCGCAGGCTGTACAGTCTGGGGCGGCCCCAGAGGCGCGGCACCATGTAGTAAAGCGCGGCGAAGGTGATCATTCCGTTCCAGCCGAGTGCGCCGCTGTGGACGTGGCCGATGGTCCAGTCGGTGTAATGCGACAGGCTGTTGACCGCCTTGATCGACATCATCGGACCTTCGAAGGTGCTCATGCCGTAAAAGGCTAAGGCCAGCACCATCATCCGGATGATCGGATCGGTGCGGATCTTGTCCCAGGCGCCGTTCAGCGTCATCAGGCCGTTGATCATGCCGCCCCAGCTTGGCATCCACAGCATGATCGAGAAAACCATGCCGAGCGTCTGCGCCCAGTCGGGCAGGGCGGTATAATGAAGATGGTGCGGACCGGCCCAGATATAGAGGAAGATCAGCGACCAGAAGTGGATGATCGACAGACGATAGCTGTAGACCGGGCGTTCGGCCTGTTTTGGCACGAAATAATACATCATGCCGAGGAAGCCCGCGGTCAGGAAAAAGCCGACCGCATTATGGCCATACCACCATTGGGTCAGCGCATCCTGTACACCGGCAAAAGCGCTGTAGCTTTTTGCGCCGAGCAGGCTGACCGGCATCGCCAGGCCGTTGACCAGATGCAGCATTGCTACGGTCAGGATGAAGCTCAGGAAAAACCAGTTGGCGACATAGATATGCGGTTCGGAGCGCCGAACAATCGTGCCGATGAACACGGCCGCGTAGCTGACCCATACGATCGTCAGCCAGATATCGACATACCATTCGGGCTCGGCATATTCCTTGGACTGGGTGACGCCGAGCAGATAGCCGGTCGCAGCCAGCACGATGAACAGCTGATAGCCCCAGAAAACAAAACGGGCGAGGCCGGGGAAGGCCAGCCTCGCCCGGCAGGTGCGCTGGACGATATAGAAACTCGTCGCGATCAGCGCATTGCCTCCGAAAGCAAAAATGACGGCGGATGTGTGCAGCGGGCGCAGACGGCCAAAGGTCGTATATTCCAGCCCGAGATTGAGCGCCGGAAAGGCGAGCTGCAGAGCGATATAGAGGCCGACTGCAAAACCGGCCATGCCCCAGAACAGCGTGGCGATCACACCCCAGCGGATCGGATCGTCGTCATATTTCCCGGGATCGACGGGCGCTTTCAATATTCCGCGACCGATGGCAGCATAGTCGGCCTTGCTGATCGTCACCCACAGCGCGATCAGGCAAGCCACCATGATGATGCCCATGTGCACGGCAAAGCCGCCGTCGGCGGCCATGACCATTGCCAGAAATGCCAGAAATACGAGCAGCAGCCAGCCGCCGGTCTTCGCCAGTAAATTGTCCATAACGTCCTTCCCCGTTGTATAGGGGTGGCGCTACCAGCCGGATGGTCCGCGCTGTATACGGGTTAATACGTAGATGGACTATTGGCCGGAGAAAAGTGCCTAATCGACCTCGATTTCGGCCCATACCGGAAGATGGTCGGATGCCTTGCGGGCGGCCGGACTGTCATGGACGCCGGCGCCCGGCGACCGGATCGTATGGGAATGCATGATCCGGTCGAGCGTGGCGATCGGGCTGCGCGAATGGAAGCTGCGGCCGCACTCGACCATCTGAAAGGCCCGGGAAAAATCCTTGAGGCAGCCGCTGGCGGCGCTCCATTCATTGAGATCACCCATCAACACCACCGGTACGTCGGTTTCCTGCTGCTGGGCCAGCTTGATGATCGCCGCGGCCTGCCGTCTGCGCCACAGGCCGGAGAGATCGAGATGCATGCCGAACACCGCCAGCTGCTTTCCGGCAATATCGAACTGTGCCATGATCGCGCCGCGCGGCTCCAGGCAGGGAATGTGCATGATGTCATGGGCCAGCACCGTTGCCGACTTTCGGACCAGCAGGGCATTGCCGTGCCAGCCCATCGAATCGGTCTGCACGTCGAGCGGGATCGCCCGATAATCGCTGTGCATCTCCAGCAGTTTTTCCGGAATCGCGGCGGCTCTGGTCCCGAACCGGCGGTCCGCTTCCTGCAGCGCGATGATATCTGCGTCGATCTCGTTGAGAACGTCGACGATCCGGCCGGGATTGCGCCGCCGATCAGTGCCAACGGCTTTGTGAATATTGTAACTCGCGACCTTCAACATCAGGGCTTGTCTGACCGGTCAGAAGGGATTGATGGTGTAGCCCTGCTGCTGAAGCAGAGCGTGCGCGGTCATCGCCGAGAGCGACATCTTGACGCCGGGCAGCAGGTCGGTGTTGCCGATACCATGTGCCGCCGCGCTTTGGCCGCACAGATAGAATTGGACTCCATGGTCCTGCAGTTGCGCAATCGCGGCGGCGCTCGCATTGGTCCGGCCATCCTTGTGCGCGGCGAAAAATTCCTGATTGGTCAGGTCGAACGCAGCTCCACCGTGGACGACGATCGCGAGATGGATATTCTCTTCCGGCACGCCGGCAGCGACATGCATGTTGATGAACCGGGCAGCGCTTTCGATGGTGCGGTTGATCTTGTCCGGTTCGGCCGCCGTCGCGACGTCGAAGGCAATGTGAAACTGGGAGTCGCTCGGCACCGGCTCGCTTTGCTCGACCGGTGCGGTCGGTCCGAAATCCTCGAAAACCGGTCCGGCCTTGAAATTTTCCATCTGCGCCGATGCCGGCTGGGCGAGGGCCAAGAGCGGCAGCAGCATGAGGAGGCAGGCTTTATGCATGTTCGTTCCAGTTCGTTTGTAGGTGAGGGCAATCAACTTCGGTTCAATAGCCGATGGCCTGACCGTCTTTGCGCATTTCGGTGGCACCGGTATAGACGCCGGTGTCCGGGTCGCGGATGATCGCTTCATAGCCGCCGAACATCGCGCCGTTATCGACGACCTCGACCTTGTGGCCCATCGCCCGCAGGCGCTCGACGGTTTCGACCGGAATGCCCGGCTCGACATTCAATATACCCAGAAGATCGGCTCCGGTTCCCGCCAGATCGTCGGTCGGCTGGCGGCCGCCGTCATGATTGAGGCGAGCGGCGTCGCCGGCTTCCTGTAGGTTCATGCCATAGTCGACCAGATTGATCATCACCTGGACATGGCCCTGTGGCTGCATGCCGCCGCCCATCAGGCCGAAGGACATATAGGGCTTGCCGTCCTTTTTCATGAAGGCGGGGATGATCGTCTGGAACGGGCGCTTGCCGGGGGCATAGGCATTGGGATGGTTGGCATCGAGCGAATAGAGTTCGCCGCGATCCTGGAACATGAAGCCGAGGCCGTCTGCGACCAGGCCGCTGCCCATGCCGCGATAGTTGGACTGGATCAGCGAGACCATCATCCCGTCCTTGTCGGCGACGGTGAGATAGGTGGTGTCGCCTTCGCCTTCCAGCTTGGGCTCGCCCGGCCCGAAGGCAGGGGTCGCTTTCTCCGGATCGATCAGGGCAAAGCGTTCTTTGCCATATTCATCGGAGAGCAGCCAGTCGAGCGGGGCAGGGGACGCGTCGGGATCGGCGTAGAAGCGGGCGACATCCTCGAAGGCCAGCCTTTTGGCTTCGGTGATATAGTGCAATACCTCGGCGCTGCCGCGTGGCCATTGAGTAAGATCCACATTCTTGAGGATATTGGCCATTTGCAGGGCCGCGAAACCTTGCGAGTTTGGCGGCAGTTCGCAAAGCTCATAGCCTTTGCGATAGGTCACGCAGCCCGGCTCGACCCATTTGCTGTCGTGTGCAGCGAAATCCTCATAGCGCAGATTGCCGCCGACCCGCTTGAAATAGGCGTCGATGGTGCGGGCGATGTCGCCCTTGTAGAAGGCATCGCGGCCGCCTTCCGCAATCTTGCTCAGCGTATTGGCGAGGTCCGGATTTTTGAAAATCTCTCCTGCCTTTGGCGCGCCGTTTTTGAAATAGGTGTTCCGGGCGTTGTCAAAATCACCGATCATATCCAGGCTCTGTTCGAACCGGTTGAGATTGCTCTGCAGATAATAGCCGATTACCGGCGCAATCGGATGGCCTTCCCTGGCGTAGGCGATCGTCGGGGCGAGGATATCGGCCATGCTTAGCTTGCCGAACCGATCGTGCATTTCATACCAGGCATCGACCGTGCCGGGAACGGTCACCGGCATCGGGCCGAAGGGCGGGATGGTCTTGCTGCCCTTGAGTTGTTTGATAAACTGTTTGTAGCTGGTCCCCATCGGACTTTTGCCGGAGCCGTTCAGGCCGTAGAGCTTCTGCGTCTTGGGGTCCCAGATAATCGCGAACAGATCGCCGCCGATGCCGTTGCCGGTGGGCTCCATCAGGCCAAGCGCCGCATTGGCTGCGATCGCGGCATCGACCGCGGTGCCGCCTTTTTTCAGGATATCGATGGCAACCTGACTGGCCAGCGGATGGGCGGTTGCCGCCATGCCATGCTGGGCATGGACCGGACTGCGCGACCAGGCTTCGCCTACCGGACGTCCGCCGCCGCCGATGTCCAGAGTTGGTTTTTCCGGCGTTTTCTGCTGCTGGGCCTGGGCGGGGGCCAGGGTCAATGCGGTCAGGGCGAGAGCGGAAATGAATAAGGTACGCATGATATCATCTGTCCTGCAGGAATGGGGCCGTCGCAATTTGCGAAGCTGTCGATACAGGCACTCTAGACACTCTGCTGCCCGCATCAAGTGGGAAGGATGGTACCGATGTGGGTTACGTTTTCCAATTTGGGCGTTGGAGGCCATCTTGTGCTGGCACCCAGATGTTATCAAGGCCGGATTTTCCGGTTAAAACAGGATAAATTGATGATCTGGATATCACCCGTTTTGGCGACGTGACGAGGCCGAGAAAACTCCATTGGCAGGCCGCATGGGGTGAGATCAAATACATTCCCTCGGAACAATATCCATCCTTGCCTCGCGCTCAGAAAACTGACACGCTTGCCTAAATTAGCGAACCCGGTTCATTTACATCGGGAAAGCCGGCGCTTCATCCACTTGGCCTTGTTCCCGGGATTCGACGTGGCAACTGGACGACGACGGCATTTGATATATGCTTGGGTCGTGGAAGAAAGAATGAACTGATCGCATGCGGGGCAAACAATCTCTCGGCTATCTGATCGCCACGGCAATGGTACTGGCGCTACCCGCCAACCTGGCCGCGCAAGATAATCCGCTCTCGCAGCAGGACCCCGACCCGCTCGCCGCGCTCTCCGATCAGGCGATGGCGGTCTATAACGATCAGGGGACCGAGGCGGCCGAGCCGCTGTTCCGCGCATTGGCGCAGGAGGCCCGCCGCCTGCTGGGGCCAGACGATCCCGACACAATATTGGCCACCAGCAACCATGCCTTCATGTTGCTCAGCCTGAACCGCTTTGCCGAGGCAGAGCCGCTTTACGCCGAAGTGGAAATGCGCAGCCGCGCGGTAATGGGCGACAAGGATCCGGGAACGCTGCAAGCGCTCAACGACCATGCGCTGGTGCTGGAGAAACTTGGCCGCCATTCCGAGGCCGAGCCGCTCTACCGCGAGGCATTTGAGGGACGGATAGAAGTGCTGGGCGACCGCGATCCTGCCACCATTCTCAGCCTCAACAATTATGCGCTGATCCTGATGACGCGCGGGCGCTATGCCGAAGCAGAACCGCTGATGGCCAAGGCGTTGCAGCTGCACCGCGAAGTCCATGGATCGAACCATGCCGACACGCTGCTGGTGCTCAACAATTATGCCTATCTCCTGTCGCTGCTCGGTCGTCCCAAGGAAGCCGAGCCGCTGCTGGTCGAAGCGGTCGAGGCCAGCCGCACCCTTTTCGGTCCGCGCCATGTCCAGACATTGAAGGTGATGGGAACGCTCGGCGACGTGCTGCGGCAGAACGGCAAGGTGCAGGAAGCCTTTGCCGTTGCGGGCCAGGTGCTGGAATTATCGACCGAGCTGCTTGGTCGGGAGGACCCTTTCACGCTCGTCTCGGTCAATAATTATGCCACGCTGATGTCCGCACTGGGTCTTGCATCAAAAGCCGAGCCGGTGCTGGCGAAGGCGATAACGATCAGTCGCCGCGTCAATGGCGATAAGCACCCGGATACGCTGCGGCTGATCAACAATTACGCTTCGGTGCTCAGCGCGCTGGACAAACAGGAGGAGGCCACCGACCAATATGAACTTGTCCTGCGGCTCCGCCGCGAAGTGCAGGGTGAGCGGCACCCGGAAACGATCAACGCGATCAACAATTACGGCCAGCAGCTGGTTTCCCGGGGGCGTCTCGCTGAGGCCAAAGCCTTTTTGCTGGAAGCATATTCGCTGGCGCGCGATGTCCTGGGCGAGCGGCATCCATCGACATTGCTGCAGGCCAATAATTACGCTGGCCTATTGCGTGCGACGGATCATCCGCGGGAAGCCGTCGAGATATATCGCAAGGTACTCCCGATATCGCGCGAAGTGCAGGGAGATCTCCATCCCGATACGCTCCGGCTGATGAGCAACCTTGCCTTTGCGCTAGAGGATATCGGCGAATATCCGGAAGCCGCGCAGCTGTATATCGACGTATTGCAAGGCCGGCGAAAGATTTTCGGTGACATGCATCCCGACACGCTCGACAGCTTTGTTGCCTATGCCGAATTGCTGGAACAGATCGGGCAGCCGGAAAAGGCGGAAGGTTACTTGCTCGATTCGCTGAATCTGCGCCGCAAGCTGCAGGGTGACAGGCATCCGGCGACACTCAACCACGCCGCCAATCTTGCCAGCCTCTATCTCACCAGCACCGATACGCCCGAGAAGGCGCTGGCGTCGGCCCAGCTTGTGGCGGCGGGGACGAGGGTTCGCGACGAAGCGCTAGGCGGGACCGCGGAAGGTGATGCCCAGCTGGCTCGCGACCGGAACAGTCGGACCTATAATTTCCAGCTGCTGGCCGACGCATCATGGTCTGCCGCCCAGGCCGGGCATAATGACACCGACAACTTGCGCGCAAAGGCCTTCGCCGCGCTGCAGGAGGTGCTCGC
>CAWUKF010000048.1:0-12193 GCA_963922745.1 uncultured Sphingomonadales bacterium | reverse complement strand
CACATCACGGTTTGCAGCCGGTCAAAAGATCGCTAATGCCCATGAAATCGTGCGCCCGTAGCTCATCTGGATAGAGCGCGAGACTTCTAATCTTGAGGCAGCAGGTTCGAGTCCTGCCGGGCGCACCATTTTTCTTCTTCAATGACGGGATTGGGGACTACGGAAAAGCGCGCCGCAGGTTTTTCTGCATTTCGTCGACGGTCAAATCGTCGACATTGAACCGGCAGCACGTGCTTTTGCCAGAAACCTTCGCGTCATAGAGCGCCCGATCGGCCCGCAGCCGCAGTTCGAGAGTGGTGGACGCATCTTCAGGGAAACAGGCATATCCGGCACTTGCGCCAACCCGGACAGTGGTTCCTGATTCCAGCATGAACCGCTCCTGGCTGATGGCCCGGACCAGGCCGCGGCCCAAGGCTTCGACAGCGTCGGCGTCGCAATCCGGAACGACGATCATAAATTCGTCCCCGCCCATGCGTGCGACGATATCTGCTTGTCCGACTTGAGATGAAATCAGGCTGGCCACTTGCATCAAGACCATATCCCCCGCGCCATGGCCATAGGTGTCGTTGACAGCTTTGAAGCCGTCGAGATCAAGCGACACGATCGCCATGGTTCGGCCGGCATGGGGACGAAACCGGCTGAGTTGGTCATCCATGCCCTGCCGATTGAAAATCCCGGTCAGGCTGTCGTGCATGGCAAGATAGCGGCTTTGTTCCTGCGCGAAAAGCGTCTCAAGCATGGCGTCATGAAAGGTGCGAATGATCTGGTAGGCACCCAGCAGAAACGGTGGCGTCAGCAGGACAATGACGGAGAGTATCGATTCTTTGGCCAAAACGGCACCAGCGACGAACGGCAAATCACAGAGCAGAAGCAGCAGGGCGGCAAATCGCGGCGTTGCATAGTTCCGGGCGCAGATCGGGCCGATCATTGCCATGATGAGCGTGGCGGAGAGAACCTGCAACACAGGATCACTGCCACTCATGATGGTGAAGGCTATGGCGCCCTGCAAGGTGCACCACGCGACGGTCAGCATGGCCGACCAGCTGACATCAATCGTGCCGTCTGAACTGGCTTTGCGGCGGCGCTCGCGTGTCTGCCATTCGACGAGACGGCCCGTCGAGAGCGCAATCTCGATAAAGAGAAATGCGGCGATTATCGGGGAACCCGATCGCAGGAAAGCGGCGATGAGAACAGCAAGGGAGCAGAACGATCCCATCAGCGTTGCAACCGGAGAATTCAAAAGCTGCGCAAGAAGATAGCTCTGGATTTCGCTGCTGGTCGCACGCCCTGGAGCGAATAACCAACGCGCCCAAGAAAGCTTGGTATTTAATTTACCACCCAAGGAATGCGGTTGCGCCATGACAGCGGCCTAGCGGAATAGGCTTAAAATCATCTTAAGCCATCATCAGCGCTAGAATTACGGTGACGGTGCGCCAATTGCCTGACGTGATAATTCCGGTGATCGGCCCAACAATCCCAATTCACCAACGCAAAACCGCTGTCCTACACCCATATCCATCGCTTATTGTTGCCGTGGTCCTTGGCCATGCTCAGGACAGGCTCTTTGACAATTTGAACAAGACCGCGGAGGCGATCGGCTGCCTGGCCCCTGCCACGGGGACGTCACAAATGGAAGGTCACACTCGTCGCCCGGCTGGCGGCCAGAAAGACCGGAAATCTGCGGCACAGACGCAAAGGTCACGGAAAATAAAAACGGCCAATACTGTCAGGTTCGTGTGCCGCCCTGCACCGACCCTTTCCCTATTTGTTGAAGCCGCGCTGGACCGCGTCCATCGGCTCCGAGGTGACCGGATAGCCAATGCCCTCGGGGATACAGAGATGCATGCCGTCCTCGCGCTTCTCGAGGCGGGGAGAGACCAACACCGACGGGTGCTGCTGCACATGGGCCACCGCCTCATCGAATGATCCGAACTGCGCCAATCGCTCCAGATTGCGCTTGGTCGGAAAGATGATCTTCACCTCGCCCGCCTCGGCCCGCTCGAGCACCGCCTGCGCGTTGCCCCAGAACAGGTTGTAATTCTCGGTCTCGTCGACCGTCGCCTGCGCCTTGTGGTCGTCGTGCGAGATCATGTAGAAGCGGGTGTCGAACACGCGCTTTTCCGCGAATGGCGGACACCAGCGCGAAAAGGGGACCAGCTTCTCCAGCTGCAGCTGCCAGTCAAACTGGTTGCAGATATCGGCCAAAGTGACTTCGTCGTGCAGCGCCCGCCGGGCTTCGGCAACGCGCTTCGCGTCCAGATTGCCCTCCACCGCAACCGCAATCCCAGTTTCCTCGATCGATTCCCGAACCGCCGCGATCCGCGCGCCATATTCGTCAATGTCGTCATGCCCCAGCGCCCTGGCATAGTCGAAATCCGCGTCGTCGATCCGGCCACCCGGAAACACCGCAGCACCGGCGGCAAAGACCATCTTCGCCGAGCGCTCGACCATCAGCAGATCCGGCGCGGTGCTGCCCGGCTGATCGCGGAAAATGACCAGCGTCGCGGCGGGAATCGGTTTCGGCATCGGCTCGCCGGTGATTGAATCCGTGGAAGAAGGTGCCGGGCTGGTTTCTGGTTCGGTCATATTTTCATATGAACAGCAAGCAACGGCATTGCAAAGTGTTTTGACCATTCCGCTTCGCCGCACAGCGAATTGCCAAATCACGTCATGCGTGGCAGGATCGATCCCATGGGAATTGTCGAGCTATTGGGCCTGGCCGGTAGCGTCAGCCTGATTTCGGGCTGGCGGCTCTATCTGACGGTCTTCATGACCGGCCTCGCGATGCGGCTGGGCTGGATCAGCCTGCCCGAACATCTGCAAATGCTCGACGCCCTCGCCAATCCCTGGGTCCTCGCGATCAGCGCGCTCGGGGCACTGGCGGAATTTTTCGCCGACAAGATCCTCTGGCTCGATTCGATCTGGGATACGATCCACACCGCGATCCGTCCCCTCGGCGGTGCCCTGCTGGCGCTGGCGGTGGTCGATGCCGGCGATCCAGCCTGGCAGGTGATCGTCTTCCTGCTCGGTGGTGGCGCGGCGCTGATCAGCCACGGCGCCAAGTCCGGTGCCCGCGCGCTCGTCAACACCAGCCCCGAACCGGTCAGCAATGCGGTCGTCTCGACCGGAGAGGATATTGCAAGCGGCGGATTGCTGGTCCTGGCATTTGCACATCCGGTTGCGGCCCTGACCATCTCGACGGTGCTGCTGATCCTGTGTCTGATGCTGGTCTACAAGGGCTACAGACTGTGGCGACGGATCGTGTCCAGCGGCAGTTAAGCCCAGCCGCTATCGAAGCGGACAGCGAATTGCGGCAGCGCGGGATACAGAGAGAAGGAAAATGGTCGGGGAGACAAGATTCGAACTTGCGACCCCCTGTACCCAAAACAGGTGCGCTACCAGGCTGCGCCACTCCCCGACGCGCGCTTCCCCTAGGCGGTGGCTTTGGGAAAAGCAAAGGGTTTTTGATGCTTCTTTTTACCGCCGCTCAAAGCGCGAGCTTTTCCCGGCTTGAGCAGAAAATGGTGGGCCCGGAGGGACTCGAACCCCCGACCTAGCCGTTATGAGCGGCCAGCTCTAACCAACTGAGCTACAGGCCCGCATGAGCAGCTTTTGACAGGCAAATCTCATTGCGCTGGTCCGATAGCGGAAGCCGTGGCGATTTGGCAAGAACGATCGTCGCGATTCGGCCCGTCGGCCGATAAGTTTTGCTAAGTGCCGGTTGCGGCGGCGATCAGCTGGTCGCAGTCGACCGGCTTCACGCCCCGTGTTGCCAGATGATCGAGCACATCCCGCCACCAGCAATAAAAGCCGTCAAGATCCTCCTCGGTCCGTACATAGGGAGTATGACCGGGCGACAGCGACGGCGAATGAAAGGAAAAGACCAGCAATTTCAGATCATCGTCGAGTGCGACGTCTATCGCCTCCTTGGTTTCGCGCGCCGAAATTCCTTCGGGCGTCAGCGGAATGCGTTCCAGCATCTTGCTGCGGGACAGCAGGGCATTGATCAGGGGCGACTGGTTCATGATGCCCGCAGCGAGACCAGGCTGTTTGCGCAACAGGCCGGAATAGACCGTGGTCAGCGGCACCTCGAGAAGCCCCTTGTCATCGCCCCACCAGAAAGGCTCGGACCCCACCGCGAGAAAGTCGGGGCCGCCTTCCCCGCTATAGTCAAACCGCGACCGGATACTGCTGTCGAGGACAAAACCATGTTTGCGGAGCAGTGCGATGCTATGCGGTCCGATACCGTAGCGACCGGCCCGATAGATGGTCGGCGTGACCCCCGTCTTGTCCCGAATGGCGTCGCGCAGCGTGACCAGCTTCTCTTCCTCCAGCTCCTTTGGCAGATTGCCGGCAAAGCTGTTGTGGCCGTTCACCTGCTCGTCAAACGGCGGGTTGACCCAGGGATGGAGATGAACCCCGATTTCGGCAGTCTGGCGCTCCGCCACGCTTTTGAGGAACGCCACCGCATCGTCATCGGTGATGATCGAATAGTCGACGAAATAGGCCGGCTTGACCTCGTATTTCTCGATAAATTCCTGAAATTTTCGAAGCATGGGCACCGAAACGGTCGTGTGGCCGCTCCGCTGGAACGGGGCATTCCAGTCAAACTCCTCTTCGGTGTCCACCGAAATGAGAAAGCGCCTGCCAAAATTTTCTGGCCAGCGGACGTAGCGTTCCGGTTTCCCGATTTTCATCGGCTGATGTTGTTGCGCGGAAATTTCTGTCACCCCCGTTTTGCCCATGAATGACCAAAATCCGGGATGCGGACAGACAGGCTATTCCGTTTCCCGAACCTGGATTTTGCTAGTCGTGGCCGCCGGCAGGGTCAAGGCAATGTTGTCGTCGTTGATGGTCAGCGAGCCGCCGGCAGACTGCGCCAGATTTCGCACCAGCCGGAGCGAGAATCCCAGGCCCAGCAGAGAGGATTCGCCGCCCTCCCCGTCGATCCCCTGCGACGGATCAAGCAGCACGCTCTCGGCGATATCCTTGATCCGCGAAGGCCGCGACAGCGTGAAACGGTTGGTCGGCTGCAGGCCAATGCGCGTCCGCAACTCCCCCTTCAGGGTCTCGCCATGTTCGCAGGAAATGATCGCGGCCGACAACAGGCGCGCGAAAATCCGCTCCACCGACTCGCCGTCCAGCGCAAAGGGCCGGACCGGTTCTGCCTTGCTGATGTTGAGATCGACGACATTGCTCTGCGTCAGCCCCTGCAGCCGCTGCATCATCCGCTCAAACAGCCAGTCGGCCTTGGTTGTCCCGTTCGATTCCGGCAATTGCCCCGAATCGACTTTGACGGCGATATCCAGATCCTCGAACCCCGCCAGCAGCCGCCGCGCTTCATCCATGATATTGCGCGCCAGCGAGCGATATTCATAGGAAGCCGGCCCAAACAGCTGCTGTTCGATAATCTCGCTGAATCCGATCACCGCGTTCAACGGCGTCCTGAGTTCGTGGATCAGTTGCTGAAGCTGTTCGCGGCGCTGCACGTCGATCCCGCCATGACCGGCGTCCTCAGCCATGTTCGGCCGCCGCATGACGCCCCGATATCCCTCGAAACGCCCGCTCTCCTCGCTGAAAAACGGTATCGCGTTCATCCGCCAGTCGCCTGCGACAATTGCCGCTCCGCAAAGCCGCATACGGGCATTTTCCATCGGCATGCGCTGGCGGAAGGCAGCAGCGCCATAGGCGTCCGGTCCAGGGCCCTCATCAAAGGCCGGCTGGGCAACGGAGACACCGACGATAGCCCCTTTCGGCGGTCCCTCGGTCCAGTTGATCGTTCCGATCTCATCGGTTTCAAACCGGATGCTCTCGAGCGATTCGACGAAGAAACTGCTGTGCCCCTCCTCGGGCGCATCGGCATGCGGCGCTTCGACCGGCCGATTCTTTTGATAATCCGCGATCTTTTCGACCAGCGCGCTGATCTGGGATTCGGCAAGCCGTTCCGCCGAATCCGTCGAAGCATCCTCTTGCGAATCATTCGTCTGCTCGACGTCCATGTCGTGACCGGGAGCCAGTGCAGGGTCTTTACCGGCCGACTCCCGCGCAGCAGGCTGGTCATCTGCGACATCAAGCCCCCGCGATTGCAGCCGCTCCTGCGCGCGCGGCGACAGCATGTGATAGGCGTCGGCGAAAATTTCCGGAGTGAGGTCCGCGGCATCCATTGCTGCGTCGCAGATATCGTCGCTGTCTGCGGCCAGATAGACCAGCAACGGAGCGGACCGCAATCTGCCGGCCAGTGACCGGACAGCGGCCAGCCGGTCCGCTTCTGAAACGCGGTCATGCAAGTCCCGCAATCGGGTCAGCCCCGCTTGCACATCCTGATTGGCCAGATTTCCCGGTTTCTGCGCCAGCAGGTCGATCACCTGCCGCCATTGCGTCGCCGCTCCCGAGCCTTCCGGCAAGCTCCCCTTGAGCACGGTGGTCAGGCGGTCATCGAAGCGCAATATTTAGATCCCGAAATCTCTGGATTACCCAATTGTTAATCCGGTGATAACCCTTTCGGGCAACGACTGGAAGCGGTGAAAATTTCGCGTCACAATGTGGGACATGGGAGAAAGCATTGCTTGGCTCCCTTATTATATTATAACGGACAAATGATTCGCGAACGGATATTACACCCCCATGGCTGATACGAACTTGGATGACATTGATCTCAAAATCCTGCAGCGCTTGCAAGAGGATGGGCGGATCACCAATGTGGAACTCGCAAACAGCGTCGGCCTGACCGCTCCGCCCTGCCTTCGCCGGATGCGGGCCCTGGAAGAAGCGGGCGTAATCAACTCCTATCATGCCGCCATCGACCCGGCGAAGATGGGCTATACGATCACCGTCTTTGCGATGGTCAGCCTGAAAAGCCAGGCCGAGGCCGACTTGCAGGCGTTCGAGGAGCATGTTCAGAAACTCCCCGAAGTGCGCGAATGCTATATGCTCAATGGCGAGATCGACTTTATCCTGAAGGTGGTCGCCAAGGACCTGCAGCAGTTTCAGAGCTTTCTGACCAGCCAGTTGACCGCTGCTCCCAATGTCGCCAGCGTCAAGACTTCGCTGACCATTCGCTCGGCCAAGCATTTGCCGGGCGTTCCCATCCAGGAATAAAAAAGGGCGCCCGAGGCGCCCTTTTCAAAATCTGTTGGTCGATCCCGACTAGCTTGCCGGTTCTTCGGCAACCGGCGCGGCTGCGGCTGCCGCAGGTGCCGCTGGCGCAGTCTGCTGATCGATCCAGGTTTCCCACATCGAAGCAAGCGGTGCCCGGGTCCCGGAAACCTTGGCAAAGGACTGCTTTGCCTGGTCATAGTCGCCGGCATAGGCTTGGGCGGTTCCAATACCCATGTAACCGCGGTTCATATCCGCTCCAGGCTTGCTCAGCCCTGCTTCGTAGAAAGAGACGGCCTTGCCGTAGTCCTTGTATCCCAGCCAGACATCGGCAAAATTCATCATCACCGAACTGCTGCCAGAGCCACGAACACCGGAGGGTTGCGAAGGCAGCGAAGCGCGGTCTCCCGACACTTCCTTCTGAGCGGGCTGGAGCATCTCGACCAGAAGCGGATTGCCGGCGGCAATAATGCCCTTCTGTTTTGCGTCTTCAAGCACCGCTACGACTTCACCGAACAGGTTCTTGCGCTGAGCTTCCTCAGCATATTCCTTGTAATCCCGGGTCGTCTTGAGCGCATCGGATGCCTTCATGAAGCGCAGGACTTCCAGGTTCTGGACGCTGTCGCCTTGCGAGGTCGTACGGTTCGCCGCGATGGCATCGCCCCACGAATCGCCGGAAGGATAGGCACTTGCCCATTTTGTCGCCCACACGGCATAAAGATTCTTGTCCTTGCTGGCCAAGGCACGATCGCGAGCGAGGCGGTACCAGGATTCCGGTGCCTTGGTCGCCGACGCATTGGCATTGTTCAGGATCTCGTCCCATTTCGCCAGACCTTCAGGGAACATGTTCCGTTTGAAGTATGTTTCTGCCAGCAACGGTTCGATATTATTGTCGCGATAGCCAAGGTCATAGGCAGCCTGAAAATATTTGGCTGCATCCGCCCAGCGTTCGGCACCATAAGCGAAATTGCCGGCAAAAAAGTTGAAAGTGGGCAATTGCTCCGCTCCGGTGCGGCCGCTGTCGAGCGAGGCAATGATGCCCTTTTCCTGCAGGCTGGTATCTTTCAAGGTACCGCCCAGCTGGATGGCCAGCTGACCAGCAACAAATTGATCGTCAGGAGCCAAAGTTTCGGCCAACAAGGCCTCCACCAGCGGTTTCGCCGTGGCGGGGGTTTCGCTCCCCATCGCAGCCTGGATTGCCGCTACTTTCGGCTGTATCTCCTTGCTGATCTTGATTTCTGGAGCTTTGTCCTTTTTCTTTTTCGCCGCATGGGCTTCCTGCGGCAATGCTGCCACCGTCAGGCTACCGGCTGTTGCCAGTGCGACGGCCATGGAAAGATGAGATAAAAAACGCATGAATATCCTCCGGATGATTATTATGTGGGGAAGACGCGCTCCCCTGAATATGGTTGCACCACACACTCTTGGCCCTATTACCAAGCTTTGTTCGCTTTTCTAGAGTGAATCCGCTGAATGAGGGTTGAACGGCTGCGGTGCCGTGGGACCATCGGGCATCTCCTATGCTATAAATGAGGTAAAATCGCGTGCTTGCAATTATTTCTCCTGCCAAATCTCTGGATTTCGACAGTCCGGTTCCCGACCTTCCCCTGTCGAAGAACCGCTTTCCCGGGGAAACCGAAAAACTGGCAAAGGCGATTGGCAATCTTACGACCAAAAAACTGAAGGCGATCATGCCGGTCTCCGACAATCTGATCGCCCTGAACCGGGCCCGCTATGCGGAATTTTTCGATCAGCCCGAGCGACCCGCGATCTATGCCTATAATGGTGATGTCTATACCGGCTTCGAAGCCCGCAGCATCGGGGACGAGGCCATGGCCTTTGCCCAGGATCATCTGCGCATTCTGTCGGGCCTGTACGGATTGCTTCGTCCGCTTGACCCCATCCGGCCCCATCGCCTGGAAATGGGCACGAAATGGGCGCCCCGCTACAGCAGGCTGACCGACTTCTGGAAGGACAAGATTGCCAAAGCCATCGCTGCGGATATCGAAGGCACGGGCAGCGATGTCATCGTCAATCTGGCCAGCAACGAATATTGGGCGTCGGTCAAGCCGCATGTTGCAAAATTGCCCGGCCGGATCATCGAGGTCGATTTTCGCAAGGACAGCCCGGAAGGACCCAAGTTCATCAGCTTCGAAGCGAAACGCGCGCGCGGCATGATGGCGCGCTATATCTGTGAAAACCATCTGACCGATCCGGAGATGCTCAAGGGCTTCGACTATGACGGCTACCGCTTCGACAGCGACGGCAGCACGGAAGACAGCCTGCACTTCATCCGTTCATGACGGGGAAATCTGCCGTCATTTTCGGTGCGAATGGCGGGATTGGGTCCGCGATCGCGGATGCCCTCGAAGCGGATAGCCGGTTTGACAGGATCGTCCGCTTCTCCCGCTCCGACACCAGCCCCGTGCGCGTCGACCTGACCTCGGAAGCAAACATCCGCGATGCGGCGGAATGGATAGGAGACAGGCAGATTGCACCGTCGATGGTGTTCGTCGCCACCGGTCTGCTCCACGATGGCGAGCACGGTCCGGAAAAGAGCCTGCGCCAGCTCGATCCAGACTGGCTGATGAAAAATTATCAGGTGAATACCATCGGCCCCGCCTTGATTGCCAAACATTTCCTGCCGCTGATGGATCGCAAGGAAGCGGCCAAATTCGCCGTCCTCTCTGCCCGCGTTGGCAGCATTTCCGATAACCGGCTGGGCGGCTGGTACGGCTATCGCGCGTCCAAGGCAGCGCTCAACATGATGATCCGCAACCTGTCGATTGAATGGTCGCGCAAGCATGACCAATCGGTGATCGTGGCCCTGCACCCGGGCACAGTCGACACCGGGCTGAGCGAGCCGTTCCAGAACAACGTACCGGCTGGAAAATTGTTTGATACCGCTCGCGCAGCGCGCCAATTACTGGATGTCCTCGAGGCCCTGGGACCGGCCCAGACCGGCAAATTTTTCGCCTGGGACGGAAGCGAAATCCAGCCCTGATTCCGGCACTGTAATAATAATGTAAAACTGGCCCGAAAGGCTGGCTTTTACCGCCCCCTTCCCCTAGAAGAATCGGCAAGAAAAAACCTATGAAAAAGGCCCGTTTGTGAACGAACAAACCACTCCACCGTCGCCGTCCAATATCGAACCGATCGACATCGTCGACGAGATGAAAACCAGCTACATGGATTATGCCATGTCGGTCATCGTCAGCCGGGCGCTGCCCGACGTGCGCGACGGCCTGAAGCCGGTTCATCGCCGCATTTTGTTTGCCGCTCAGGAAGGCGGCATGGTCGCCGGACGTCCCTATCGCAAATGCGCGAAAATCGTTGGCGACGTGATGGGCAATTATCACCCGCATGGCGACAGCGCGATCTACATGGCGCTGGCCCGGATGACGCAGGACTGGTCGATGCGAGTGCCGCTGATCGACGGTCAGGGCAATTTCGGCTCGATGGACCCGGATATGCCGGCATCGATGCGCTACACCGAGGCGCGGCTCAACAAGGTCGCCAATTTCCTGCTCAACGATCTCGACAAGGACACCGTCGACTTCATTCCCAATTATGACGGCAGCCGCCAGGAGCCCAATGTCCTCCCGGCCCGCTTCCCCAACCTGCTGGTCAATGGTGCCGGCGGTATCGCGGTCGGCATGGCGACCAATATTCCCCCGCATAATCTCGGCGAGGTGATCAACGCCAGCCTCGCCTATATCGAGAATCCCGGCATCACGGTCGACGAACTGATCGAAATCGTGCCTGGCCCCGATTTCCCGACAGCGCCTTTGATCCTGGGCCAATCCGGCGCCCGCGCCGCCTACAAGGATGGCCGCGGCTCGATCATGATGCGCGCCCGCCATGAAATCGAGGAAGGACGCGGCGACAAGCGCGCCATCGTCCTGACCTCGATTCCGTTTCAGGTCGGCAAATCCGCTCTGGTCGAGAAGATCGCCGAAGCGGCCAAGGACAAGCGGATCGAGGGCGTCTCGGATATCCGCGATGAATCCAGCCGCGCCGGTGTCCGCGTGGTGATCGAGCTGAAGCGCGATGCCACCGCCGATGTCGTGCTCAACCAGATCTGGCGCTTCACCCCTGCCCAGTCCAGCTTCCCGGCCAACATGCTCGCCATCCGCGGCGGCCGGCCGGAAGTGCTGAACCTGCGCGATATCATCGAAGCCTTCGTCAAGTTCCGCGAAGAGGTCATCACCCGCCGCACCAAGTTCGAACTCAACAAGGCGCGCGAGCGGGCGCATATCTTGCTCGGCCTGGTGGTTGCGGTCACCAACATGGACGAGGTCGTCCGGATCATCCGGGCGTCATCAACGCCGGTCGAAGCCCGCGAATCGCTGCTGCGCCGCGAATGGCCGATTGCCGAGATTGCGCCCTATATCCGGCTGGTCGAAGCGATGGAAACCGACATCGAGGGCGACAGTTACAAACTGTCCGCGGTCCAGGTAAAGGCAATCCTCGATCTGCGTCTGCAAAAACTGACCGCACTCGGCCGCGAGGAAATCGCCGACGAGCTGAAGGAACTGGCTGCCGCGATCGAGGAATATCTCGCCATATTGGCGGACCGCGCCAAACTCTACGCAGTGATGCGCGAAGAGCTGGAACAAGTTCGCGACGAATTTGCCACGCCGCGCCTCTCCGAAATCACCGCTGCCTGGGATGGCCTCGAGGACGAAGATCTGATGGAACGCTCCGAGATGGTCGTGACCGTCACCCATGGCGGCTATATCAAGCGCACCCCGCTCGACACCTTCCGCGCACAGCGTCGCGGCGGCAAGGGCCGCGCCGGCATGGCGACCAAGGACGAGGACGCGATCACCGAATTGTTCGTGACCTCGACCCATACGCCGGTGCTGTTCTTCTCGACCCATGGGAAGGTCTACCGTCTCAAGGTGTGGAAATTACCGGAAGGCGGGCCACAGACCAAGGGCCGCCCGATGGTCAACCTGCTGCCGCTGGCGGATGGCGAAACCATTTCCACGGTCCTGCCGTTGCCGGAAGACGAAGCGGAATGGGCCGATCTGCATGTTATGTTTGCGACCGCCAAGGGCGGCGTCCGGCGCAACAGCATGGACAGTTTCACCAA
>CAWUKF010000047.1:0-12384 GCA_963922745.1 uncultured Sphingomonadales bacterium | reverse complement strand
GCACCGATGAAGGCGCGGCGAGTCCATTTGCCCTTTTTCGCGGGGCTGACGGTGTCTGTCTTGCTCATGCTGCCGTCTCCCTGGCGACCGGTTGCCCGGCTGCGGCCTTGATCGCGGCGCGGATACGGTTGTACATCCCACAGCGGCAGACATTGCCGGCCATGGCGGCATCAATCTGCGCATCGGTCGGATCGGGATTTTTTTCGAGCAGGGCGGTTGCCGACATGATCTGGCCCGACTGGCAATAGCCGCATTGTGGCACCTGCGCCTCGATCCAGGCCTGCTGGACCTTGTGCAGCGTTCCGTCTTCTCCGGCAATGCCCTCAATCGTGGTGATGCTCTTGCCCTCGGCGGCGGAAATCGGCGTCGAGCAGCTGCGCACCGGCTTGCCGTCCAGATGTACGGTGCAGGCACCGCACTGGGCAATGCCGCAGCCGAATTTGGTGCCGGGAAGGTTGAGATTCTCGCGGACCACCCACAATATCGGCGTCGCCGGGTCGGCATCGACCTGACGAGACTGGCCGTTGACGTTCAGCGTGATCATGCAATCTCTCCGCGATTATTAAATAGCAATTTGCAACTGATAGCGGAGCGCCCACGGCAAGCCAAGTGCCCTTTCGGACATGGGGGCAATCCGGCTGGGGCCTCCCAGTCCTGGCTCAGGCAAAAATGTCTGCCAGCGCCTCGCTATTGCCACCTTCCTTGACCCTGCGGAGATCGACATAGACGGAAGCGATGCCGGTGCCCTGTATTGCGCCGCTCACCGTGTTGATGACCAGAGAGACGATGGCGATTGCGGTGGTGCCGGCAAAGGCGAAGGGGATCATGAACAGGCCGAGAATCATCGACAGGATGATGTAGACCACGAACAGCAGCAGGATCCAGCGTTTCGACCCCTTGGTCAGCTCGGCGCTGCGCTTCAGAGAATCGAGGATCCCGCAGTCCTCGGCCATCATCACCGGCGAGGCGACAATCCACATCAGCGCCAGAATGACGCCGGGGATGATCAGCAAGATCATGCCGAGCGCGATCCCCAGGGTCATCAGGATGCCAAGACCGATCAGCGGCAGCAGCTTGCCGACCGCCTTGCCGAGGCAGCCGGCGAGGCTGACCGGCTGTCCGTTGAGGTCCCTGACCGTGGCGACGATGAAGGTCGCCTGCAGCAGTACCGACAATATCACGAACAGCAGCCAGCCGCCGATGGAGGCGGCGATCATCGATGGCGAACTGAACATTGCCATCATCTCTGCCATCTCGTCGCCTTCGATCGGCGTGTCGGTTGCCAGCGTGATCAGGGCCTGCGGCAGGGCGATGATCAGAAAGGAGAGACCAAGAAAAAGCAGCGGATTGCGCATGATCACGCCAAAAGTATTGTTCAGCACCCGCCCGATATCCAAATGTTCTGTCGTGTCTGCCATTTCAAATCCCCCTTATCCCTTAGTCGATGGGCCAAGCTGTCACAAAAAGCGGCGCGGGTAAAGCATTACGAAACAGCGATCTTCTTGCTTGCCCCGTCCCGGGGATTCTGCGACACTTCGTCGGTGGTTGGAGCAGCGCAGGACAGGCAGAATGACGTGAGCGCTTCTTTCGACGACGCCTGGACCGAGGTGCGCGCCGACCCGGACATCCAGTTCGTGCCGAGCGCGCCGGCCCAGCCGCCCGAAACACCGCAATGGTGGCGTGATTTTCTCTCCTGGCTTGCCGATTTGCTGTCGCCGCTGTTCGAGACCGTGGCAACGTTATGGCCGATGATCCGGATCCTGCTGCTGGTCCTGCTCGCCGCCGGGGCCCTGACCCTGATCTGGGTTATCGTGGCGCCCTATATCGAGCAATGGCGCGACCGGAAAACTGCCGACGTGCAGGACTGGCAGCCGCAGCCGGAGGTGGCCCGCGCGCTGCTGGCCGATGCAGAGGCGCTGGCCGATGCCGGACAGTTTGACCAGGCGGTGCGGCTATTGCTTCATCGCAGCATCGCCGATATCGAACAGCGTCGACCGGATTTGCTGCGACCGTCCAGCACGGCGCGCGAGATCGAACGGCTGGACAAGCTCCCCGGTGCCCCGCGCGAGATGTTCGCTGTGATTGCGGGTCAGGTCGAGCGCGGCCTGTTTGCCGCGCTGCCGATCGACGAGAGCGGCTGGCGAGCGGCGCGGGATGCCTATGCCGGATTTGCGCTGACCGAAAGCTGGCGGAAGGCTGCGACCGAATGAGCATGCAGGCCAGCCCGTTCCAGCGCACGACAATCGTGGTGATGTTTGCGGTCAGCTTTGCCGCCTTTGTCGCCCTGCTCTATGGACTGGGGGTGGGCGATCCGCTCGCCTCCGGCAAGAATGGCGAGGGGCACGGCGCTTCGAACAGCAGCATCGGCTATCGCGGCCTGGCCAATCTGCTCGAAAAAACCGGCGTGCCGGTGGACTATTCGCGTTCGCAGGCGGGGATGGACAAGGAGGGGCTGCTGATCCTGACGCCCGGACCATATTCGCCTGCGGCTGAGATCGACGCGCTGGTTCGGCAGCGGGCCTATGTCGGGCCGACCATGATCATCTTGCCGAAATGGCGGGTCTTCAAGGACCGCAAGCTGCGAAAAGGCTGGATGCTGCGTGGCGATCCCTGGGGTACAGAGCCCGGCGCGACCCTGCTCGAGGATCTGGCCGAGGTCAGCATGGCGATCGATGAAAAGGCTGATGCCGGGCGGCCGGTCGCTTCGGCCGCGGGCGGCACCGTGAAAATACCGGCCAAACCGGTGACGATACAGGGCGACCTTGTCCGGACCGTCGTGCCTGGTCCCCCGGACGCGGGGGCGCTGGTGGCCTATCTCGACGATGGCGGGGTCTATGCGCAGCTCGACCGTCTGGATGAATCGCACATCACCGACCCGGACGAGATCGACGAATCCTTCTATCCGGTGGTGATCGTTGCCGATGCGGACCTGATGAACAATGCCGGCCTGGCCGACAAGCAGACCGCTCGCCATGCCCTCGCCCTGATCCGCGCGGCGGCGACCGGGAGCGACGGCAGCGTGACGTTCGATCTCACCTTCAACGGTCTCGGGCGTGCCGACAATCTCCTGACCCTGGCCTTTGTCCCGCCGTTCCTGTCGGCCACCATCTGCCTGATCACGGCGGCGCTGGCTGCCGCATGGATGGCGTTCAACCGGTTCGGGCCACCGGTGCGAGCAAGCCGCAGCATCAATTTCGGCAAGACCGCCCTGGTCAACAACAGCGCGGCCTTTATCGGGCGGATGGGCCGGGATCATCTGGTCACCGCTCCCTATGCCGGGATGGTTCGCAGCCAGTCGGCCGAGGCGGTTGGGATCGGCCCGCGGGTCAGCGAAGAGGAAATGCATCAAAGGCTCGATGCGCTGGGAGAAAGCGGCGGCAACTGCTTTTCCGCTCTGTACGAACAGCTGCTCCGCGCCCGCCGGCCACAGGAAATTGCCGAGGGTGCCGCAGCCCTTCATATCTGGAAAAAGGAAATCATCGGATGACTATCGACGAACTGAAGACTCTCGCGGACGATATCCGCGGCCAGGTTGCCAAGGCGATCATCGGCCAGGAGGATATTGTCGACCATCTGCTGATTGCGCTCTTTTCGTCCGGTCATGTGCTGCTGGAAGGCCCGCCGGGCACCGCCAAGACCTTTCTGGCGCAATGTTTTTCTGCCACGCTCGGCCTTGATTTTGGACGCATCCAGTTCACCCCCGACCTGATGCCGGGCGATATCATCGGGTCCAATCTGTTCAACTTCCAGACCAGCAGCTTCACCCTGACCCGCGGCCCGATCTTCTGCGACCTGCTGCTCGCCGACGAGATCAACCGGACGCCGCCGAAGACGCAGGCGGCAATGCTCGAGGCGATGCAGGAACGCTCGGTCACCATCGATGGCGAGACCCACGCGCTGGGCGCGCGCTTCATGGTCGTCGCCACCCAGAATCCGATCGAGCAGCAGGGCGTCTATCCGCTGCCCGAGGCGCAGCTCGACCGGTTCCTGTTCAAGCTGCTGATCGAATATCCCGATGCCGAAGAGGAGAGGAAGATCGTCAGCCAATATGGCGAGCGCGTGGGTGCGCCGGTACCCGGAGATTTCGGCATTGCCCGGCAGGCGGATGCCAAGACCCTGGCGGCTGCCACGGATGTTGTAAAATCGGTGAAGCTGGTCGACGAAGTCGTCGACTATGTTGTCCGCCTGGTTCGGGCGACCCGCGAAACCGCCGATCTGGAAAATGGTGCCAGCCCGCGCGCCGCGATCATGCTCGCCCATGCGGCGCGGGCGCGGGCGGCGATTTCCGGGCGTGACTATGTGATACCCGATGATGTCAAGGTCCTGGCACCGTCAGTATTGCGCCACCGGACGATGCTGTCCCCGGCAGCGGAGATCGAGGGCCGGCAGGTCGACAGCATCATCACCGGGCTGGTCGAACTGACGGAAGCGCCGCGTTGAATTTCTACCCCACTGCACGGGCCGTCTGGCTGATTGCGCTTGGCGCACCGATCGCCGCGGTGCTGGCGGCGCTCATCCCGTCGCTGTGGGCGATTGGCGCGGCCTGGGCATTGATGCTCGTGCTTCTGCTTCTGCTCGATGGCCTGATTGCTGCGAAAGCCGATACGGTCCAGCTGGCCATGGTGAACAGCGTCGAGATCGGCGCGCCGATGACCCTGGAACTGGAAGCCATATTCTCTGGGCTGATGGCACCGCGGCAGCCATGCGGCAATCTCGGGCTGGACGAACGTCTTGCGGAAACCGGCGCGGTTTCCTTTGCCCTTGAACGTGGATCGACCAAGCCGGGCACCTTTTCCGGTCGGGCCTCAATCGTTCCGGTCCGGCGCGGGATCGGGCAGATCGGCCGGCTCTGGCTGCGATGGAAAGGACCGCTTGGCCTGGCCTGGCGGCAGATCCAGAAACAAAGCCGCCGCGATGTCGCGGTGGTGCCCAATATCACGGCGCTGCGCAGTCCAACGGTGCAGATGTTCCTGCGCGATTCCCTGTTCGGCCTGCTAGCCCGGAAGTTCCGTGGTGAGGGCAGCGAGTTCGAGGCGCTGTCGGAATATCAGCCGGGCATGGACCAGCGCAGCATCGACTGGAAGGGATCGGCGCGGCACAGCAAGTTGCTGGCCAAGGAATATGAAGCCGAGCGGAACAACCAGATCGTCTTCGCGCTCGATTGCGGTGCCGCGATGTGCGAACCGATCGACGGTCTGCCGCGCATCGACCGGGCGGTCTCAGCGGCGTTGCTGACCGCCTATATCACGCTGAAGGCAGGCGATCGCACCAGCCTGTTCAGCTTCGCTGCCAAGCCGGAGCTGTCGACGCCCTTCCTCTCCGGCAGTCGCAATTTCTTCCGGCTGCAACAGGATGCCGCGACCATCGATTACCGGCACCAGGAAAGCAATTATACGCTGGCGCTGTCGACCCTGCAGACCAGGCTCAGGCGGCGCTCGCTGATCATCATCTTCACCGATTTCACCGATCCGACTGCTGCCGACCTGATGCTGGAGGCGGCCGGTCGGCTGATTGACAAGCATCTGGTGCTGTTCGTGGTGCTCGAAGATCGCGAGCTGACCTCGATTGTCGACCGGTTTCCCGAGAGCGCCGAGGATGTCGCCCGCGCGGTCACCGCGCAGAATCTGCTCCACCAGAAAATGCTGGTGCTGGCCCGGCTCCGGCACATGGGTATCGATGTGATCGAGGGGTCACACGAAGATATCGGACCACAGCTGATCAACCGCTATCTGACGATCAAGCGGCGAGGCAGCCTGTGAGCAGCGAGCAAATGGCGGGCGCGGCGGTGCTGCGCAGCGACCGGTTCCGGATCGAACGGGAAGCCGACTGGACCCGGCTGGAAGAGATCGTCGCGAGAATGGAGAAGGGCAAGGCCCGTCGCCTGTCCGACGAGGACGTGTTGGCGCTGCCGACCCTGTACCGGACGCTCCTGTCCAGCCTGTCGATCGCCCGGGACAATTCGCTTGATGCCGGTCTGATCGCCTATCTCGAAGGCCTGGCGCTGCGCGCCTATTTCATGGTCTACGGCACCCAGACCAGTTTCGGCGGCTGGCTCCGCAGCTTTTTCGGTGGCGGCTGGAGCCGCGCGGTACGGGCAATCCAGCTCGATATCTGGATTGCCCTGTCGGTGATGATCGCGGGTGCGGTGCTCGGCTATGTCCTGGTGGCCGGAGACAGCGACTGGTTTTACGCGCTGGTCCCTGCGAATTTCTCGGATGCGCGGGTTCCGGGGGCGAGCGTCGAAGCGCTGCGCGGCACCCTGTTCGGCGGGCAGGAGCAGAGCGGTCTCGGCGTCTTCGCCGCCTTCCTGTTCAGCAACAATGCCCAGGTCGCGATCCTCGCCTTCGCGCTCGGCTTTGCCTTCGCCGTTCCCAGCATCTTGCTACTGATCCACAATATGGCACTGCTCGGGGCAATGCTCTGGGTTTTCGCCGACCGCGGCCTGGCGCTGGATTTCATCGGCTGGCTTTCGATCCACGGCACCACCGAGCTGTTTGCGATCCTGCTCGCCGGGGCAGCGGGGATTCATGTCGGGCGTGCGGTCGCCTTTCCCGGTGACCGGTCGCATCTCGAGGCGGCCAGCGAGGCGGGCAAGCGGGCGGCGCTGGTAATGGTCGGGGTCATCCTGATGCTGATCTGCGCCGGTCTGCTAGAGGGATTTGCCCGGCAGCTGGTCGACAACACGACCGGTCGTTTTGCGGTCGGCGGCGGGATGCTGATGCTCTGGTTGATCTATTTCATCGGCGTCGGCCGCGACCGGCGGAGTCGGTTGGCATGAGCGACACGCAAGCCATTGCCGCCCCGGCCCGGCCGTCCGCCGAACCGAAATTTGACCGGGTCATGGTCACGCCCGAAGGGGTGCCGCTCCGCGTGACGGTCGCGTCTGGCGGCATGCGAGCGGGTGCCCTTATGCTCGACATCGCCATCATTGGCGGGCTGATCGTGCTGGTCACGCTTGCCGCCTTGGCGCTGCTGTGGGCTTTCGGGGTGACCTTGGGCGGAGATCTGGAAAAGGCCAGCGGCCCGCTGCAATTGCTGGCGGTGCTGTGGATCATATCGGTATTCCTGTTCCGCAACGCCTATTTCCTCTATTTCGAGCTCGGCGAGCGGGCCGCAACATGGGGGAAGCGGGTTGTCGGCATCCGGGTCGCGGCGCGCGACGGCGGGCGATTGACGGCCGAGGCGATAATCGCCCGCAATATCGTGCGCGATATCGAACTGTTCCTGCCGCTGGTCTTTCTCACCTCGGGCGAAGCGAGCGGAACGATGACCGATCTGACCGCCTGGGCCGGTTTCCTCTGGGTGCTGATGTTCCTGCTGTTTCCCCTGTTCAACAGCGACCGGCTGCGCGGCGGCGACGTGATCGCCGGTACCTGGGTGATTGAGAATGTGAAAAGGAATCTGGGGGAGATTGTCGCCCCGATGGCAGCCGAGACCACGCAGGACGCGGGCGTGCCGGTTGCGCGCTATCAGTTTTCCGATGCGGATCTGTCGGTCTATGGCGAATATGAATTGCAGACCCTGGAACAGGTCCTGCGCACCGGTCAGGAGGATGCACTGGAAAAGGTCACGGCGTCAATCTGCCAGAAAATTGGCTGGGAACCTGGCAGCGGTGACGAGCGGGCGTTTCTGGAAGCTTATTATACCGCGCTGCGAGCGCGGCTGGAGCGCAGCATGAGATTCGGCAAGCGGCGCAAGGACAAGCATAGCGCGCCGGAATGACAATAGCGCCGATCCGTGCTTGCCGTAGCGTCAGCTTAATTGATCGGTTAATTGCTTGTTTTCAGCGGTTTTCAGCCTATAGTCCGGCCCAATTCTGACCAAGGAGCGCTCTCATGAATCTGGAATTCACTGAAGAAGAAAAGGCCTTTCGCGCCGAAGTGCGTGAATTTATTGAGAATAATTATCCGCAAAATATCGATTCCCGTGGTGTACGAGATGAGCTGAGCCGCGAGGACATGCTCGCCTGGCACAAGATCCTGGGCAAGAAGGGCTGGTCGGTTCCGGCCTGGCCAACCGAATATGGCGGCACCGACTGGACGCCGACGCAGCGCTATATCTGGTCGGAAGAAAATGCCCGCAAGAATACGGTGATGCCGCTGCCTTTCGGGGTCGCGATGGTCGGTCCGGTGATCTACACCTTCGGCAATGAAGAACAGAAAGCACAGCATCTGCCCGGCATCCGCTCGGGCGACGTATGGTGGTGCCAGGGCTATTCGGAACCGGGAGCCGGCTCCGATCTCGCCTCGCTGAAGACCACTGCGGTGCGCGATGGCGACGATTATATCATCAACGGGCAGAAGACCTGGACCACGCTGGCCCAGCATGCCGACTGGGGCTTTTTCCTGTGCCGCACCGATTCCGATGCGCCGAAACCGCAAATGGGCATCAGCTTCATTCTGGTCGACATGAAGACGCCCGGCATCGAGGTCCGGCCGATCAAGCTGATCGACGGCGGCTATGAGGTCAACGAAGTGTGGCTGACCGATGTCCGCGTGCCGGCGACCAATCTGATCGGCGAAGAAAATAAGGGCTGGACCTACGCCAAGTTCCTGCTCGCGCACGAACGCTCCGGCATTGCCGGTGTCGCGCGGTCGAAGCGCGGGGTCGAGCAATTGAAGGAAATTGCCACCTCGGAAATGCTCGATGGCAAACCGCTGATCGAGGATATGGGCTTTGCCACCAAGATCAGCCAGCTGGAGATTGACCTCTCGGCGCTGGAAATTACCGAGCTCAGGACGCTGGCGGGCGAACAGGCCGGCAAGGGACCGGGACCGGAAAGCTCGCTGCTCAAGGTCAAGGGCACCGAAATCCAGCAGCGGCTGACCGAGCTGACACTGGAAGCGGTCGGCTATTATGGTGCGCCCGATTTCCGCAGCTTCCCGGACGACGGGTCGAACGACTTCCCGATCGGGCCGGACTATGCCCATCATGCGGCGCCGACCTATTTCAACATGCGCAAGACGTCGATCTATGGCGGATCCAACGAGATCCAGCGCAATATCATCACCAAAATGATCCTCGGCCTTTAACCGGACCGACACAGGGGAACCAATATGGATTTCGATTTTACCGACGAACAGAATATGGTGCGCGACGGCATCTCCCGCCTGATCCGCGAGCAATATGATTTTGACACGCGCCGCAGTGTCGTCGCCAGCGAATCCGGCTGGCGGCCGGAGCTGTGGGCGCAGCTTGCGGAACTCGGCATGCTCGCCGCGCCTTTCTCTGAAGAAGATGGCGGCTTTGGCGGCGCGACGGAAGCGATGATCATCATGGAAGAATTCGGCAAGGGCCTGGCGGTCGAACCGTTCATCCCGAGCGTGGTCTGCGCCGGTGGCCTTCTGAAGCACGGTGGCAGCGCCGCGCAACGCGAGGAATATATCGGCGGAATCATTTCCGGCGAGATGGTCTTCGCCTTCGCCTATGCCGAACCGCGCGGCCGCTATGACCTCGCCAATCTCGAAACCACGGCGAAAGCCGACGGTGGCGACTATGTGCTGAATGGCCACAAGGCGGTCGTGATTGGCGCGCCCTGGGCAACGCATTTTGTTGTCACGGCCCGGACATCGGCTGGCCAGACCGACAAGGATGGCGTCTCCGTCTTCATCGTCGCCAAGGATGCGCAGGGCGTCAGCACGCGTGACTATGCCACTGTCGATGGCCGCCGCGCTTCGGAAGTCTATTTCGAGAATGTCAAACTCTCCGGCGATGCGCTGATCGGTGAAGCGGGTGCCAGCCTGCCGCTGATTGAGAAAGTGGTCGACGAGGCCACCGCCGCGGTCTGCGCCGAAGCGGTTGGCGCGATGAAAGTGACCAACGCCACCACGCTCGACTATTCGCGCCAGCGCAAGCAGTTTGGCGTCCCGATCGGCTCGTTCCAGGTGCTGCAGCACCGGATGGCGGACATGCTGATGGAATATGAGCAGTCGGTATCGATGTGCTATCTCGCGACGATCAAGCTCGACGAGGATGAGGTTACGCGCAAGAAAAACGTCTCCGCTGCCAAGGTCCGCATCGGCCAGGCGGGCCGGTTCATTGGCCAGGCGGCAATCCAGACGCATGGCGGCATGGGCATGACCGACGAGCTTGCGGTGGGCAGCTATTTCAAGCGGCTGTCGATCATCGAGGGCGAGTTTGGCAGCGTCGACCATCATATGCGGCGGCATATTGCACTGACGGCGGCCTAGCCGCACCGATCCGTTCGTCCTGAGCCTGTCGAAGGACCAGCTCGGACCGGAACCCGCTGCCAAGTGGTTCGACAAGCTCAGCACGAACGGGTTTGGCTGGGCCTCCCGAACTAACCCTATCAATTAAGGGGATGGGGCCTGTCTGGCTCTGTCCCCTTTTTCACGCTACGCCTTCTTGATCCTTTGGAGAGGGTGCAGATGAATATGAAATCCGGGCCGGCAGTCGGCGGTGTCTATCGTTACTATGTGCTGGTCATGCTGATGCTGACCTTCATGTTCAACATCGCCGACCGGCTGGTGATGTCGATCCTGATCGAGGACATCAAGGCGGATTTTGTGCTGAGCGATACGCAAATCGGGCTGCTAGCCGGGACTGCTTTCACCTTCTTCTATCTGATACTGGGGATCCCGGCCGGCCGGCTGGCCGATCGCACCAACCGCAAGACCATGGTGGCCGTCTCTCTGGCCCTGTGGAGCCTGATGTCGGCCTTGTGCGGTGCGGCGCTCGGGTTCTGGACTCTGTTGCTCGCCCGGCTTGACGTCGGCATCGGCGAGGCGGGCGGCGGCCCGCCTTCGGCGTCGATCATCACCGATTATTTTGCGCCGCACGAACTGTCGCGGGCGATGGGCATTTTTGCTGCAGGAGCGGTGCTGGGGCCGGTGCTGGGCTATATTGCAGGCGGGCTGATCGCGGAGGCCTATGGCTGGCGCTGGACCTTCGTGATCCTGGGTTTGCCGGGGATATTGCTGGGCATCTTGCTCTATTACACCGTCCTCGAACCGCAGCGCGGCCGCTTCTACACCCGAAAGGGGCAGGAAGTGGTCTCCGACAAGCAGGAGCCGTTCCTGGTCACCATGCGCTCCTTATGGGCGAACAGCGTGTTCGTCCGCGTGGTCCTCGCCAACAGTTTCACCAACATGCCGGCCTATGCCTTCGCGATCTGGCTGGCACCGATACTGATCCGCAATTTTGACCTGACCTCGGGAGAGGTGGGCGTCTATCTCGGTGCCATGCTGTTTTTTGGCGGCGTTCCCGGCATGATTCTGGGCGGCTATCTCGCCGACTTTCTTGCGCGGAAAAATCCCCGGTGGCGACCATGGTATTGCGGGGTGGCGATTTTTCTGACCATGCCGTTCTGGATCCTCTGTCTGCTGACAACGAGTCTGGAAATGACCCTCGGACTGTATCTCTGCGGCTATATCCTGCTGGTGTCGACCCAGGGCGCAGCCATTTCCATGGTCCAGGCCGCGGTGATGCCGACCGAACGCGGCACCGCTTCGTCGATCAGCAGCCTGTCCATCACCCTGCTCGGCTACGGTATCGGACCGGCGCTGATCGGGCTGATGAGCGACAACTGGGCCGGGGCCTATGGCAGCCTGTCGCTCAACTATGCGGTGATCGCCACCGTGCTGGTCAGCCTGTCGCTGGCGACCATATTTTTTCTTTGGACCGGCAAGGCGGTAAGGGAGGAACTGGAGCCATCGCTGGCGCCGGTCTGAATCAGAGCAGCAGGCCGCCGTCTGCTATTATCGTCTGGCCGACGACATAGCCCGCCAGCGGCGAGGCGAGGAACAGCGACAGGCCGGCCATATCGTCGGGGTCGCCGATCCGGCCGAGCGGGATTGAGCGGATCGTGGCGTCCCGGCGCTTGGGATTGTCTGTCGTCACCTTGGTCATCTTGGTCGCGATCAGCCCCGGGGCGATGCCGTTGACGCGGATGCCGTCGGGTGCCCAGGCCTTGCCCAGCGTCCGGGTCAGCCCGGCAGCACCGGCCTTGGAGGCATTATAGCCGGGATTGCCGACCGTCGCATGGAACGCCGCAGTCGAACTGATGATGATCAGCGAACCTTTCGCCTCCTTCAGCAGATCGTAGAACTGCCCGGCGCAGGTCATCAGGCTGTTGAGATTGACCTGCACGACCTTGGCGAAATTCTCCGGCTCGAATTCGGCGCGCTTGTACAGCACCATGCCCTGCGAGCAGATCAGCACATCCATCCGCTCGAATTTCTGCCGCAACGCAGCGATCGCGCTATCGTCTGCGGCATCGAGCTGATGATAGGTCAGGCCGTCGAGATCGGACCCGTCCGCCTTGTCATACTGCCCTTCGGTGTCGCGGGTGCCGGTGACATGCACATCCGCGCCGCAGCCGCGAAAAGCCTGCGCGGTGGCATTGCCGATACCGCTGGAGCAGCC
>CAWUKF010000046.1:0-12396 GCA_963922745.1 uncultured Sphingomonadales bacterium | reverse complement strand
TGGGCTTATCCGATGCTGTTGGCGCTGGCGATAGGCTCATTGGAAAATAGATCAGCCAAATCTGGTCGCAAAATCGAATCCGGATAGCCTCGCCTACAAGCGAACCAAGTCCACCCCATAATTTCTCGAATTTTTGCAGAAGCCTCGCTTTTGCGAACCTGTGGAGTATGGTCATGACAAGCGCACATATTTTGCCGTTTCTCGATTTTCTGCAAAAGGAAATGCTGCTGTTCGCCAGCATGTGCTTTCTGATCGGCTCGATCGACGATCTGCTGTTTGACGGACTCTGGATTTTCCACAGCCTGCGACGTCAGCTGCTGGTCTATTCACGCTATCAGAAGGCAACAGTGGAGAGCTTGAGCCCGGCCGCATCCAACCGTCGAATGGCCATATTTGTCCCCGCCTGGCAAGAGGCACCCGTAATTGGTGCGATGCTGGACCGCTGCCTGCGACAATGGAAAACGGATGGCTACCAAATCTATGTCGGTTGCTATCCCAATGACCCTGAAACGGTTGCCGCAGTAGCCGCAGCGTCGACCGGCAGCGATAAGGTCCGGCTCGTGATATGTCGCACGGACGGTCCCACGACCAAAGCGGATTGTCTCAATCATCTTTGGGAAGCCTTGTGTCGCGACGAAATCGAAGAGCAGGCCAATTTCAGTGCAATCATTCTGCACGATGCGGAGGATATCGTTCATCCAGAGGCGCTTCGCCTTTTCGGCCATCTGATCGACAAGGCTGCGCTGGTCCAGCTACCCGTCATTCCCCGCCGCGCGAAACGCTCGCGCTGGGTTGCGGGCCATTATGGTGATGAATTCGCGGAGTTGCATGGCAAGCAGATGGTTCTGCGCGAGGCACTCGGCGCTTCCATACCGTCGGCCGGCGTCGGCTGCGCATTTGCCCGGGACGCCCTGCAAAAGCTGTCCGCCCGGACCCATGGCAAGCCTTTTGACGCGCAGAGCATGACCGAGGATTATGAGCTCGGACTCCATCTGACAGGGGGCGGGAAGCGCGGGATTTTTGCGCGGTTGCGGGACGCGCGCGGCCAATGGGTCGCAACCCAGGAATTTTTCCCGGACAAGCTCGAAGACGCCATTCGGCAGAAGAGCCGGTGGATGGCAGGCATCTCCCTGTCCGGTTGGGACCGGCTCGGCTGGCAGCACGGCTGGCGGGAAAACTGGATGCGGCTGCGGGACCGCAAGGCGAGTTTTGCCGCCATTGTGCTTGCGATCGCCTATATGGCAATGCTTTTGACCGGGCTCCTGCTGCTCGCTGACGGGACCGGGGCCTACCGTTTCCAGCCCGTCTCCCCGTTCCTGAAAATATTGCTGTATCTCAACGGTGGGTTTCTGCTGTGGCGGCTGATGATGAAAGCCTCTTTTGTCTTCGCACTCTACGGTCTGCGCGAAGCGATCCTCTCGATTCCCCGGACGGCGGTCGCCAATCTCATCAATATCATGGCCGTTGGGCGAGCGCTCAGCCAGTATATCGGTCAGCTTGCCGGTCGACCTGCGCAATGGGAAAAGACCAGTCATTTTTATCCCGAAGCACAGAATGTGAAGCGCCTAAGACCTGGAAATTCTGCGGAAAAGAGAGGCTGAGCGCTTGCGCGGGTCCGCCCCCGGTGCGCCGCTACGGGCAATGGTCAGCGTGACAACGATCTGGATAGTGGCAAGGGTCATCTCGTGGCATGGGGCGTCACATTTGCCTGAAGAGCTTGCGATCCCGGACCCCAGTCGCAACGCGCGGCAGGTGGAAATGCAAGCCAAAATATTACCTCCCGCTGTCGTCCGTAAACCTGTCCCCGGGGAAGGGGCAAAGCTCCGGCGTCCCGTTCCGAATATCGAGTTCGGCGTGGACACCGGTGTCATGCCGACGCTGCCCAACGCGGGATCATCCCCGACCCATTCTCAACGCTGGCCTTATTCCCCGGGGTTTCAGACGTTTTTTCTGCCTGCCGCGCTGCGGCGTTCCGGCGCTGGTTCAAATCCGGCAACAAAAACCATTCCGCGCTTTCCCGATCCACCTCCGTCTTCACATTTCAAAAGACTGGCGGGCTATTTCTGGATTCATGCCCGGCAAACATCCGGAGCGAAGCAGGGGGCACCGCGCGAGCCTGGCGGCGCGGCAGCCAACGGTCGATATGGCGGCAGTCAGGCAGGTGCGATATTTTCCTATCATCTCTTTGACCAACCGGGTCCGGACCTGGCGCTATACGGTCGCCTCTCGGCTGCTCTGGCTCCCGTGCGCGAAGGAGAAATCGCTCTGGGTGGCCGGATCCGACCGTTACGCGGCCTGCCGCTTGCGGTACACGCCGAACAACGTTTCGGGGCGGACGCGGGAGGTGCTGCCGGTACGGCTTTCTTCGTGACGGCGGGGACCGGGCCGAACCCGATCGTGGATCGGCTCGCGCTCGAGACTTATGGTCAGGCCGGATATGTCCTGGGACGGAACGAGACATATTTTTTCGATGGAACGGCGACCCTGGAGCACCCGCTGGCAGAGTCCGATGGGCGCAGGGTTGCGGTTGGCGCCGGGCTATGGACTGGTGGCCAGCGTGGCATTCGAAGGCTGGACGCGGGGCCGCGCGCCAGCCTCCACGTCTCGACTGGAACTCTGTCCACGCGTATCGCAATCGAAGGACGTTTTCGGGTTGCGGGCAACGCGCGACCTGGCAGTGGTGCAGCCCTGACCGTCTCAACCAGCTTCTAGAGAGCGGAAGAATCCGCACCGATGCACCAATAGCTTCTTTTCTTGCCCCGCAGACGGCAACGCCCTTTATCCCGCACCAAAAAGGGATTACTCCCTTCGCCATATGGACATATACCTGCCAATCGCCAATCTTTCGGTAAACGCGTTCGTAATCGTCCTGCTCGGCGGACTGGTGGGTATACTGTCAGGCATGTTCGGTGTCGGCGGCGGCTTTCTGACAACGCCATTGCTGATATTCTACGGCATACCGCCGACAGTGGCCGCTGCTTCCGCATCGACCCAAGTCACCGGCGCCAGTATTTCAGGCGTGGCCGCCCATATGCGTCGCAAGGGAGTCGATTTCCGGATGGGCGGGATCCTGGTGATCGGTGGTATTTTCGGCACGGTCATCGGGACCGGCCTGTTCCAAATTCTGCAACGTTGGGGCCAGATCGATACGGTCATCAATGTTCTGTACGTCTTGATGCTGTCCAGCATCGGTGGCTTAATGTTCAAGGAATCCTTGCAGAGCGTCCGTGCGGTGCGCGCCGGAAAACCGTTGCCTGCCCGGAAGCGGCGCCATCATCCCCTGGTGGCCAATCTGCCGTTCCGGTACCGTTTTTACCGGTCCGGCCTTTATATTTCACCGATAGCGCCATTCGTGCTTGGCTTGCTAACCGGCATATTGACAATGTTGCTGGGCGTCGGCGGTGGCTTCATCATGGTGCCGGCGATGCTCTATCTGCTGGGCATGGGAGCACAGGTGGTGGTTGGAACGTCGCTGTTCCAGATATTATTTGTTACTATCGCATCTACCATGATGCACAGCATGACCACGCGCGCGGTCGACATCGTTCTGGCATCACTGCTGCTGATTGGCAGTGTGACGGGCGCGCAACTGGGGGCCAAATTTGCGCAGCGGATGCGGCCCGAATATCTCCGGCTTGCTTTGGCCACCATGGTATTGATCGTGGCGATTCGGATGGCGTTGGGACTGGGCTTCCAGCCGGCCGAGATTTATACGGTGCAGCCCCTGTGACGCGGCTTTATGCCTTGTTTGTGCGATCACTGGCTCTGTTGGCGATCGCGGTGCTGAGCGGTGCCGCCACTCCGGTTCTGGTCCCAGAGGTGTCACAGGACCGGATCAGCATCCGCGGTGATTTCAACGGCGCACAATTGCTGTTGTTTGGCGCAATTACCTATCCGCCGGGTACCCGCAATACCGACCGCGCCGATATCGTGGTGGTTCTCAAGGGGCCGGTCGAGTCGATTGTCGTGCGAGAAAAACAGCAGATTGCCGGCATCTGGATCAATGCCGCGAGCAGCGAATTTCGTTCGGCCCCCGGCTTCTACGCTGTAGCCTCGTCGAAACCGATTGACGATATCGTGGACAGCAAGACCGCGGATATTTACGAACTGGGGCTGCACCATTTGCAGCTTTCCCCGGCCGGGGCGATTGACAGCCGCGAACTGGACCGCTTCGTCGACGGACTGGTCGATCTGAATGCGCGAAGCAATCTATTCAAGAATCTGCCGAACAGCGTCAAGATCACCAACAGCGTGCTCTACCAGGCCCGAATCAACCTGCCAGCCAGCGTCCCGGTGGGTGACTATACGGCGGAAACCTTTCTCATAATCGATGGCCGGGTGGAGGCTGCCGAAGTTAAGAACATCACCATTGAAAAAATTGGCATGGGGCGATTCATCACCAATTTATCGCAGAATAACGGTTTTCTGTACGGATTGATCGCCGTCTTCATTTCCGTTTTTCTGGGTTGGTCTGCCGGCTATTTGTTCCGCAAGATGTAGCGCAGCGGCTGAGCCGCAGGCCTTTTGCTGCTGTTTCCGCTATTAGAGTAAATCTTCCTTAACCATGACCGACTAAGTCGGATTTCCGACCACAATAACAGGAATAACGGCATGTCCGACATGAGTTCCCACAATTTTCCCGAAACAAGGCCGCTTGCGGCTTCGGGCAACGACCAGCAAGCTGACGCCGATCGCGGTGCCGCGCCGCGGCGCAGTGAAGGTCACAAGATTGGGGAAGTGATCGAAATTGCCGGTTCCAGCTCGAAAGTGGTAATGGATACGGCCGTTCTGACGGGATTGCTGGACCATCACGACAAGACCGTACAAATGGCCGGTCAGGTCGGCAGTCAGGTCAAAATTCGCGTCGGTCAGACTTGGTTGCTTGCCAATATCCGAACGCAGAGACTCTACGATGGCCGGCCAGGCGCAGTTGTTGCCGAGATCGATTTTCTAGGCGAAGGTGACGAGGAAAAACTCACCGGCCAGATTTACAATTTCCGGCGAGGCGTAACGCGGTACCCGACGCCCGCATCGATTGTCTATGCCGTCACCACCGCTGACCTTAAGCAGGTTTACGCGTCCGATGGCCGGGCCAATGTCGAGGTTGGTACAGTCTATCCCACCAAGGATATCCGGGGCGCCCTCTATGTCGACGCCATGCTCGGCAAGCATTTCGCGCTACTGGGTTCGACCGGTACCGGTAAGTCTACGGCGGCGGCGCTCATCCTTCATAAAATCTGTGATCTGGCCCCCGAAGGCCATATCATCATGATCGATCCGCACGGCGAATATGCGTCGGCGTTCAAGGACAATGGCAAGCTGTTCGATGTGAACAACCTGAACCTGCCCTATTGGCTGATGAATTTTCGCGAACATTGCGAGGTATTTGTCCAGTCGAAAGGGGACGCCAAGCAGATGGACTGCGACATCCTCGCCAAATGTCTGTTGGCTGCAAAGGCCAAAAGCCAGGCTTCGGCGGGTGTAGCGAAGCTGACCGTGGATTCGCCGGTCCCTTATTTGCTCTCCGATCTGACCACGATCCTGCAGAATGAAATGGGCAAGCTCGACAAGGCCACAAATAGTGCGCCTTATCAGCGTCTGAAGAGCAAGATCGACGAAATCAAGGCCGATCCGCGCTACAGCTTCATGTTCTCCGGCATGTTGGTCGGTGACACCATGGCTAGCTTTCTGACCAAGATTTTCCGACTGCCGTCCGAGGGCAAGCCGATTTCGATCATCGACGTGTCCGCCATGCCCTCCGAAATCACGCCGACGGTGGTGTCGGTACTCAGCCGTCTGGTGTTCGACTATGCTATCTGGGCACGCAACGAACCGCAGCGTCCAATGCTGCTGGTCTGCGAGGAGGCGCATCGCTATATTCCCAACGATGATATGGCCGAAGAAAGCGCCGTGCGCGATATTCTCAGCCGGATCGCGAAGGAAGGCCGTAAATATGGCGTATCTCTCGGCCTGATCACTCAGCGTCCATCGGATCTTGCCGAGGGCGTGCTGTCGCAATGCGGTACGATCCTGTCGATGCGACTGAACAATGATCGAGATCAGGCTTTCGTGAAAGCTGCCATGCCCGAAGGCGCGCGCGGTTTTCTCGATTCCATTCCTGCCTTGCGCAATCGCGAAGTGATCTGTTGCGGCGAGGGCGTTGCCATACCCATCCGCGTTTCGCTGGATACGCTTGTTGAAAACCGCCGTCCTGCATCGGAAGATCCGGTCTTCTCGGATCTTTGGCGTCAACACGGCGGGGAGGAAGAAATCATTCAGCGGGTCATCAAGCGCTGGCGAGCACAAGGTCGCTGATCGGCGAGCGACCCGTTTGTCCATCTCCCTCGACTGTTTGTCGATCACCGCTACCGGATTTCCAGCAGCTGATTACAGCTGTAGTCATATGGCTGCGCATTGGGCGCGGCAGACTGACAGGGAGTATCCTATGATCGATAAACGTTATGTCCCATGGTTGGCAGGCCTGGGTCTCGTTGCCGGTTCCTTCGTTCCGGCCTTGGCCATTCACGCTCGGGATGCTGAGCACGAGATGACTTCGGAATGGCGTGATACGCTTCTCCAGAATATCATGTCCGAAGTGAAGGCCGGTCTGGCCGAAGGCGCAGTAGGCATGGACAAGGGCGCGGATGAAATGCTCCGCGGGGCCGACGAGATGGAGGCTTATGCCGGGCGGATTGAGAATGACCCGGATTTCCGTGAACGCGAAGTGGCACGGCAGAATGCCCGGAACGACAAGAAAATAACGGCTGACGAACTGCTGGCGAGTGCTCCAAAATTGCGGCGCGGCGCAGACAAAATGCGTGCAGGCGCTAGAAAGATGCGTGAGGGCGCTGAAAAAATGCGGCGCGGTGAATCAGGCTAGACATGGCGGGACAGATACTCCCGCGCAGGCGGGGTATCATGTCTCGAACTTGGCAGCATTATGCCGATGGGCCCAATCCTGAATGGGCAAGATCATCCCAGACGATTTATCGCCGCCTGCAGGCGTTCGGCCTCTGCTTCCTTGTCCGCCAGATCGTCGCGAGCTTTTTCGACTGCTTCCGGTTTGGCTTTCTCGACGAAATTGGGATTGCCGAGCCGCCCGGACAGCGATTTGGCTTCCTTCAACGCGGATTCCAGTGTCTTGTTGAGCCGGGCTTTCTCTGCGTCGATGTCGATGGCTCCGGCCAGCGGCAGCACAAAGGTCGCTCCATCGACCACAATCTGTGCCGAAGGTCCCTCAGATGCCGGATCGAATGATATGCTTTCCAGTCTCCCAACCCGGTCCAGTGCTGCACTCTGACGGGCAATCTTGGCTTGCAGAATGTCGTCGCCATCACGGACATGCGCTGTCATCTTGGTACCAGGGGCGATATTCAGGTCGACCTTCACCGATCGCAATTCAGATATCAGTTTGATCAGCCAGTCGATTTCTGCCTTCGCCTGCGTATCGATTTCCGCTCTCGGCTCCGGCCATAGGGCAACGATAAGATCATAGTCCCGTTCTCCCATTGCATGCCACAGTTCTTCAGTGATGAAGGGCATGAACGGGTGCAGCATGACGATGATCTGGTCGAGTACCCAGCCAGCGACAAGGCGGGTTTCATCTGCGGCACCGGTGTCCTCGCCCTGCAACACCGGCTTGATCAGTTCCAGATACCAGTCGCAGAACCGGTCCCAGGTGAAATGGTAGATGCTGTTCGCCGCTGCATCAAAGCGCAGGTCGGTGAGGGCCTTGTCGAGTGAGCGCTGCGTTTCGACTACCTCGCTGATGATCCAGCGGTTGACAGGCAGGGCAGCTTCCGGTGCGGCAAGTGTCTTGCTGGCGCCAATGCCGTTGACTTCGCAGAAGCGCGAGGCATTCCACAGTTTGGTTGCGAAATTGCGGTAACCCTCGACGCGCTTGTCATCCATCTTGATGTCGCGCCCCTGGCTTTCCATCGCCGCCATGAAGAAGCGCAGCGCGTCGGCTCCATATTGGTCGATCAGGCCCAGCGGATCGACCACATTGCCCTTGGACTTGGACATTTTGGAGCCATCTTCGGCACGCACAAGGCCATGAAGGTAGAGCCGTTTCCACGGCACTTCCTTCATGAACTGGATCCCCTGCATCGCCATCCGCGCATCCCAGAAGAACAGGATATCGAAGCCCGAGATCAACAGGTCATTGGGATAATGGCGTTGAAGATCCTTGGTCTGTTCCGGCCAGCCGAGCGTGCCGAAGGGCCAGAGCGCGGAGGAGAACCAAGTGTCGAGAACGTCGGGATCGCGAGTGAGCGCGACACCGGCACCGGCTTGCGCCTGTGCCTCTGCTTCATCCATCGCAACATAGATTTCGCCGTTGTCATCGAACCACGCGGGAATCTGGTGTCCCCACCAAAGCTGGCGGCTCACACACCAGGGCTGGATATTCTCCATCCAGTTAAAATAGGTTTTCTCCCAGCTCTTCGGCACAATCTCGATAGCGCCCGACTTCACCGCCTCAATAGCCGGCTTCGCCAGTGTTTCCGCATCAACATACCATTGATCGGTCAGCCACGGCTCGATCACGACACCGCCGCGATCGCCGAAAGGCGTAGCAATCGTCCGCGGTTCGGCATCATGCTCGGTTTCTTCGCCGTCCTTGTTTTTGCTGACATGCGGAATCAGGAAGCCCTGTTCCTTGAGCTGCTGCACGACAAGTTCGCGGGCGCCATCGACGCCATCTTTCTTGAACCGGTGTAGTCCGATATATTCATCCGGCACAAGTCCGTCCGCTGTCTGGCAAACATTGGCTTCGCCATCGAGCATATTGAGCATGTCGCCAGCGGCAAAGCCGGCGCGCTTGCCGACTTCGAAATCGTTGAAATCATGACCGGGCGTGATTTTCACCGCGCCAGAACCCAGCTCGGGATCGGCATGTTCGTCGGCGACGATCGGCACTCGGCGTCCGGTAATCGGCAGGATAACTTCCTTGCCAACCACCTTCTTGTAGCGCTCGTCGCTCGGATGCATCGCCACCGCCATATCGGCCAGCATGGTTTCCGGCCGGGTGGTCGCCACCTCGATATAGTCGCGTCCATCGTCCAGTGTTACGCCGTCGGCCAGCGGATATTTGAAATGCCAGAAATGGCCCTTCACATCGGTGGTCTCCACCTCGAGGTCGGAAATCGCGGTTTTCAAGGCCGGGTCCCAGTTGACCAGCCTTTTGTCGCGATAGATCAGCCCGTCATTGTAAAGATCGACAAACACCTTGAGCACGGCCTCGTTCATGCCGTCGTCCATTGTGAAGCGCTCGTTCGACCAGTCCATCGAACAGCCCAGACGGCGCAGCTGGCCGGTGATCGTGCCGCCGCTCTCCTCTTTCCATTCCCAGACCTTTTCGACAAATTCCTCGCGGGTGAAATCGGTGCGCTTCTGCTGGCGCTCGTTCATCTGCCGCTCGACCACCATCTGGGTGGCGATTCCGGCATGATCCATGCCGACGACCCACAGCGCGTCCTTGCCCTTCAGCCGCTCGTGCCGGATGATGATATCCTGCAGTGTATTGTCCAGCGCATGGCCGATATGCAGGCTGCCGGTGACATTGGGCGGCGGATTGACGATGGTGAACGGCTCGCGGTCGCCGCGCTCGGGACGGAACAGGCCCTTGCTTTCCCAATGCTCATACCAGCGCGCCTCGATGGCCGCCGGGTCGAAATTTTTATCTAAGGTCATGGGTGGTCTTTGGCATTGCTTTTCACCGTAAACAACAGCCAATTGCCGTTAGTGATGAGCCCGCTGAACTGCGTCTCTTCTTGATAGACGCCCTTCGACAAGCTCAGGGCTGGCGGAACAGGACCAATGTTCCGGATCAATTGGGCGGCTAGCCCAAAATCCCGTCAATTTCGGCATTGGCCTTCGCCCTCAGCTGCCGCTTGCACGCCCTGAACCCCGGTTGCCCGTTCAGAGTTTGCGCCCGCAGAACGGCGTCATCAAGTAACTGGTCGGCCATACACAGTTCGTCCGCCAGTCCGGCGGTTAGCGCCTCGGCCGGGTTGAGCAGATGCGAGGACAGGGCCAGTCGCCGACGCCATACGGGGTCGAGCCAGTGATCCAGGATCGCCTGCGGTACCGCCGGGAAAGGCAGGCCAGCCTTGGCTTCCGGCAGGCCAATCTTGTAATCGCCCTGCGCCGCGACAACCCAGTCGCAGGCGAGCATCATGATTCCACCTGCGCCAATCGCATTACCATTGACCGCCCCGACAACCGCGCAGGGCAGGCGGTGCAGTGCCGCCGCAAACTCATTGATCGCGGCAATCGCCCGCTTCTGGCCCGCCTTGTCCAGCGATGCGGCAACCTTGGTATCCATGCCGCAGGTAAAATGCGCGCCAGCGCCGGTCAGGACGATGCCCGCTTCCGGCGGATTGCCGGCCAGTGCCTGCAGCGCCGCTGCGCCTTCCTCCAGCAGGTCCGGATTGAGCGTGTTGCGCTCGCCATTGGTCAGGGTGACGATGGTGGTGCCATTGCGTTCTTCGGTTGGGAAGCAGGTCATTTCCTGTCGCTTCCTTCAACTCCCTCGGTCGTCGTCCACTTGTCCATCCAGTCAAATACCGTCCGGTACCATTGCACGCTGTTCTTGCCTTTCAGCACCCAGTGATTTTCATCCGGGAAGATCAGCAGTTTGGAGGGAATGTCCATTTGCTGCGATACCGTGAACGGCATGATGCTCTGGGTATAGGGTATGCGGAAATCGAGCTCGCCGTGGATGAACAGAGTTGGGGTTTTCCAGTTGGTGATCTTGTTGACCGGATTCCACTTTTCGGGATCCGGGCGCTTCCACCAGGGGCCGCCATGATCCCATTGATCGAACCAGAGTTCTTCCGTGCTCAGCGCCATCGCGCGCAAATCAAAAACTCCGGCATGGGTGACGAGGCAATCGAACCGGTCGGGCCAGTTGCCAGCAATCCAGTTCATCATATAGCCGCCATAGGATCCGCCCAGGGCGCAGGATCGCTCGCCGTCAATCTGCGAATCGACTTTAAGAGCCGCCTCATAGCCGAGCTTGAGATCTTCCAGCGGTTTGCCACCCCAGTCCATGTTGATGCTGTCGGTGAACTTCTGCCCGTAACCGGTTGAGCCATGAAAATCGACAGTGACCACGGCATAGCCATGGGCCGCCATCACCTTGGGATTCCAGCGGGTTGACCAGCTGTTGCCGAAGCTGCCTTGCGGACCGCCATGCACCAGAAAGGCCATGGGTAATTTGCCGGTCCCGCCGGCCGGCTTGATGATCTGGCCCCAGACCTTGTCCCCTTCCGCGCCGGCAAAATTGAATCGCTGGATATCAACCTTGTCGATCTTGGCCAGTTCAGTGCCATTGATATTGGTCAGCTGGGTGACCTTTCCATCGCTCGAGCGGCGATAGAGATCGGTCGGCAGTTGGATGCTGTTCATGGTATAAATAAGCGAACCGTCCCGCAACGGGATGACGCTGCCGACATTGCCTTCGCCGGTTAACCGGGTGACTTTGCCCGTGTCGACATCGACTTTGAAGGCGGGATTGTCGAGTACGTCCTGTGCGGTGACAATCAGGCTCTTGTCGTCTGGCGCCCAGACGATTGAACCAACCGAGCGATCCCAGTCCTTTGTCAGCGCAATGGCTTCGTCCTCATCGCTGCCCTTTTTGCGCAATTTGACCACCAGGCGGTCGGCTTCATAGCGAGGCCGGGCCATTGCCGCCCAGGCCAGCCATTCCCCGTCGGAGGAAAAGGCGGGCAGTGTATCAGTCGCCTCGTTGCTCGCTGTATAATTGACGGTTTCGGTGCCGTCCGCCTTGGCGCCGTACAGGTCGATATTGGTCGAAGTGGGCTCGTTGCGGTCGGCGATCCGCAACGCAAAGAAAACGCCTTTCTCGCCAGGCACCCACGCAATTTCCTCACCACCGCCAAACGGCTTGGTGGGACTGTCGCCAACCAGCTCTCCGTCGAGCGGGGTTCCGTTGCCGGCGATCTTTCCGTCCTTGAGGTCAAAGGCAAAAATCCTGCTGTAATTGCCCGGAGTTTCCCAGCTCGACCAGTGGCGGATGAACAGTTCATCATATTCACGTCCGGTGCCGGGACCGGGGGTAGCCCTATTGCCGTCGGAGTCGCAGCCGAAGGTCGGGCAGTCGCGCGCGATGTCGCCCCACAGCGCAATCTTCCTGCCGTCCGGCGACAGTTTGAATCCAGCAATATCGGCTTTGACATTGCTTGCCGGCATCGGCTTGCCAGTGGTCCCGGTTGCGGAAATCTGGCTGTGCCAAAGCTGTTCCGAACCACTGGCGTCGCTCAGATAATAAAGGCTGCCGTCTGCGGCAAAGGCCGGACTATGTTCGCTTTTCTCCGGCTCGTCGACGATACGAAACGGCGCCGACTCCGGCTTGTCGAGGGCCAGCAGATA
>CAWUKF010000045.1:0-12470 GCA_963922745.1 uncultured Sphingomonadales bacterium | reverse complement strand
AGCTCGCGTGCCAATGCGGCCTTCGTGACGATCAGCGCGGCACGACTATCACCCGAAAGCGTCGAGGAAGAGCTTTTCGGTACCGAGCGCAACGGTAAGATCGAAAAGACCGGGCTGATGGAAGAGGCGCACGGCGGCACCCTGTTTATCGACGAGGTCGCCGATATGCCGCTCGACACGCAGGGCAAGATATTGCGGGTGCTGACCGAGCAGAGCTTCAACCGGGTGGGCGGATCGCAGAAGGTCAACGTCGATGTAAGAGTGGTCTCGGCAACGTCACGCGATCTCGAGGTCGAGATAAGCGAAAAACGGTTCCGCGAAGATCTGTTCTACCGCCTCAACGTGGTTCCCGTGATCTTGCCGCCCCTCAACCAGCGGCGGGAGGACATACCTGTGCTGGTTGAACATTATGCGGCGCGCTTTGCGGCTGAACAGCGATTGCAGTCGCCCGAAATTTCCGACGAGGCGATGGCTGCTCTCCAGGCTTGCGACTGGCCGGGTAATGTCCGGCAGCTGCGCAATGTGGTCGAGCGTACGATCATTCTGGCGCCCAAAGACAATTTCGCGAGGATAGATGTCGATATGCTGCCGCCAGAGGTGCTGGGCAATGATGACGATCTCGATCAGGGCGTTGCATCGCTGATGGGGTCGCCGCTGCGGGAGGCGCGGGAAAGTTTCGAGCGCGAATATCTCAAGGTGCAGATCAGGCGCTTTTCCGGCAATATTTCCAAAACGGCGAATTTCATAGGCATGGAAAGATCGGCCCTGCACCGCAAATTGAAAATTTTGGGTCTTGCCTCTCGAAAAAAACAGGATGCGGACTGACCGGGGGTTATCGGTTGTCGTGACCGGCCAAATCTCATATATGTAAAATCAAGGATCCGTTATTTAGAAGAGGTCTGCGCCCAAATTAAAATGCCATCGTAAAGATAGCCAATAATTGGAGTCAAATATGACCGATAAATCAAACAATTTACAGGATTTATTCCTGAACTCCCTCCGCAAATCAAAAACCCCCGTCACGATGTTTCTGGTCAAGGGTGTCAAGCTGCAGGGGATTGTAACCTGGTTTGACAATTTTTCCGTTCTGCTCCGCCGGGACGGACAATCGCAGCTGGTTTACAAACATGCCATCTCGACGATCATGCCGTCAGAAGCAATCGCCACAGACCCCTTTGCGGATCTGATGAACAACGCCAAGAGCCGGCCTGGGGTGCTTCAGGAAGTATTCCTGACGGCCGTCCGCGACAGCAACGACCCGGTGACGATGTTTCTGGTCAATGGCGTGATGCTGCAGGGCGAAGTTGCCGCCTATGATCTGTTCTGCATCTTGCTGGAGCGGGAAGGGCTGTCACAACTGGTCTACAAGCATGCGATATCGACGGTTCAGCCAGGCGGGCCGCTCAACCTGGCCGACTATAATAATGCTGATGATGGTGCGCATTGATTCCATTTGAAAAGGAAAGTCTCGACAGCAAGAGCGGTCGCGCCCTGATCGCCCATCCTGACATGGCATCCTTAAGCCAGTCCGCGCTAGAGCATCGCTTGGCCGAAGCCGCCGGCCTCGCGCGCGCGATCGGTCTGGTTGCCACCGATACGGTACACTTTTCGGTCCGCAACCCCAAGCCGGCGACCCTGTTCGGCTCAGGCCAGGTGGATCAAATCGGCAAGATGATGGCGGATAATTCTGCCACCATCCTGATCGTGGATGGCAGCCTGAGCGCAATCCAGCAGCGCAATCTGGAAGAGAAACTCGACGTCAAGGTGATCGACCGCACCGGCCTGATTCTCGAGATATTCGGGGCACGTGCCGCGACGGCAGAGGGGCGCCTCCAGGTCGAACTGGCCCATCTCGACTATCAGGCAGGCCGCCTGGTGCGCAGCTGGACCCACCTCGAACGGCAACGCGGCGGCTTCGGCTTCCTTGGTGGCCCGGGTGAAACCCAGATCGAGTCTGACCGCCGGATGATCCGCGATCGCATGGCGAAACTGCGCAAGGATCTGGCCCATTTGCGGAAAACGCGGGCGCTGCACCGCGAACGTCGGCAGCGCGCGCCATGGCCGGTGATCGCGCTGGTCGGCTACACCAATGCCGGGAAGTCGACGCTGTTCAACCGGCTCACCGGCGCCCATGTCTTTGCCGAAGACCTGCTCTTTGCCACGCTCGATCCGACGATGCGGGAATTCTCGCTACCCGGCTATGACAAGGCGATCCTGTCGGACACGGTGGGCTTTGTCTCTGATCTGCCGACACAGCTGGTCGCAGCCTTCCGCGCCACGCTCGAAGAGGTAACTGCCGCCGATATCATTGTCCATGTGCGCGACATCTCGCACGAGGCGACCGATGCGCAGGCACGGGACGTGCGGCAGATATTGTTGGATCTGGGCGTGTCCGAGGAAGCAGGAGAGGGGCCTCCCGTGATCGAAGCGTGGAACAAGATTGACAAGATCGACAGCGATGACCCGCAATATGCCCGGATTCAGCCACCCCTGCCGGATAAGGTCTGCGCTATCTCTGCCGAGACCGGTGCCGGTGTTGAAACCCTGATTGATCTGGTCGCCAAAATCTTGTCCGAAGGATATCGTTGCGAAAAGATTGTCATCCCCGCCTCCGACGGCAAGCGCATGGCCTGGCTGCACGAAAATGGGCGGGTACTGAGCAGCGAACAACAGGCATCCGAGTTGATACTGGCGGTTGAAATGTCGCCGAGAAACTGGGGGCGCTACGAAGCGCTCGACTGAAAATTCAGTCGGAGGCCAGGTCCGTCTTGGCTTTTTGCCATTCGGCTTCCAGTTCGTCGAGCGACATCTCCTGCATGTCTGTGGCAATATTCCGTTCTACCCGGTTGAATCTCCGGGTAAATTTCTCGGTGGCATCCGTCAGAGCCCGTTCGGCATCGACATTATAGTGGCGAGCCAGATTGACGGCTGAAAACAGCAGGTCGCCGATCTCGTCATGGACCTCTTCCGGACTGCTGGCCGTGGCGACTTCCTCCAGCTCTTCGAGCAATTTTTCTTTCACCGGCGCCTTGTCGGGCCAGTCAAAGCCAACCCGGGCCGCGCGTTTCTGTATCTTTTGCGCGCGCAGCAAGGCGGGCAGGGCCAGGGCTACGCCATCCAGTGCGCTCGACTGGCCGGAGCGCTCGCGTTCCCCCGCCTTGAGCTGCTCCCATCCGGGGCTTTCCTCGGCCTCGCCAAAGATATGTGGATGCCGCCGGGTCATTTTGTCGCAGATGGCGTTGACCACATCCTGGAAGTCAAAGCTGCCGCGGTCGGCTGCTATCTGGCTGTGGAAGACCACCTGGAGCAGGAGATCGCCCAGTTCGTCCCTGAGAGCAAACATATCTTCGCGGTTGATGGCATCGGCAACTTCATAGGCTTCCTCGATCGTATAGGGCGCGATGGTCTTGAAGGTCTGCACCTTGTCCCAGTCGCAGCCACGCTCGGGATCGCGTAGAACCCGCATGATTTCTAGCAGGGGGGCGATCAAGAGGCCATCCGTTCTAGTCCATCCATTAGATTGATAATATATATTATGTTAAATTAAATGTCATTTCAGCGAACCATTTCCCGGCGGTTCCAACACCATTTCCGCCCCCTCTACGCGCCAACTTCCCAACTTTGACAGAAAATTCATCCCGATGACATTCGAATCCCCAAATTCTGCCGCAACAACCACCGGCAATCCTTTCGCCACCATCGGACCAATTTCCAGCGACTGGATGCTGCCACGGCGAGCCTCCACCGAACCATTGGCCGTATTCAGGATAATCGGAAACGGACTGTCGCTGATCTCGATCCCGGCATCCTCGGCCGTAGCCAATGTCATCGCCGTGGTCGTTGCGCCGCTGTCGATCAGGAAACGCACCGGCAGCGCGTTAACCTTTGCGTCTACCCAGAAATGCCCATCGGCCGATTGTCTGATCCTCAGCGTATCGCCAACCACGACCTGATCATTCGTTCCGGTAATTTCGCCTGATACCCTGGTCCAAACCGCCAATATCTCACGTTGATAGGAAAAGCCGACGATGAAGATCGCGAAGATCGCTATCCACGCGATCATATTCCGGACGATCTCGCCGAAGCCCGGACGACGCGCGAACAATGCGCTGCCGACCAGAACCAGCGCGCCGATCGCGAACACGAGATTGATATTTTGATCTTCGGACACTGGTCAGATTTCTTTCATATATCCGTCATAGGCCGGCCGCACATGAACCGGCAATATGCTGGCAAGATGGGCATAGTCCATCGACTTGTCCATATGCGTCAGCAGACTGAGACCGGGCTTCACCTCTGCGATCAGCGCAAGCGTCATCTCCAGATGCGCGTGGGTCGGATGGGGCTCGTCCCGCAAGGCATCGACCACGAAAAGGTCGGAATTGCGGTATAATGCGCGCATTTCATCCGTAACCTCTCCGAAATCGGTCGCGTATACGATGGATTTTCCGCCATGTTCAAAGCGCAAGCCGGCTGAGCTGATGCCGCCATGAGGTTGATCGACATGACGGACCGAAATATCGCCCACCATGACGTCACCCTCCAACTCTATGGCTTCGCAGAGCGAGGGATAAAATTTATGCCCCTTGAACACATAGGCAAAACGCTGCTGCAGGCTGCGGAGAGCGAAAGGACGGGCATAAGCCGGTATCGGCGCTCGCGTCTGCTGGAAGACCGGACGCAGATCATCAATTCCATGTGTATGGTCGGCGTGGTCATGGGTCCAGATCACAGCGTCAACATGATCAATGCCGTTTGCGAGAAACTGGTTGCGCAAATCGGGCGAGGTATCGACCAATATCCGGGTTGTCGAGCTTTCCACCAGGATCGAAACGCGGCTTCGACGGTTTTTGGGCTCATTCGGATCGCAATCACCCCAGTCATTGCCGATACGCGGGACACCGGTAGACGTGCCGCAGCCCAAGATCGTCAGCTTCAACGCCACATTCAGGGTCGCGCCTTGGAGAAAAGCCGGTAAAAATTGCGAGCTGTGGTATCGCAAAGCTGCGCATAGTCCTCGCCGCGCAACTCGGCGAGATAGCGGGCTGTGTCAGCGACAAAGGCCGGCTCGCCGGTCTTGCCGCGATGCGGAACCGGTGCGAGGAAGGGCGCGTCGGTTTCCACCAGCAGCCTGTCCGAAGGCAATTTCGCGGCAGTTGCTTTCAGGTCCTTCGCATTTTTGAAAGTCACGATCCCCGAGATCGAAATATAGAGCCCAAGATCCAGCGCCTTGCGCGCGAAATCCTCACTGGCGGTGAAACAATGGATCACGCCGCTATAGGCCCCCTGCTCCATTTCTTCGGCCATGATTTCAGCCGTGTCGTCCTCGGCATCGCGAGTGTGGACGATGATCGGCAAACCGGTTTCTCGTGCCGCATGAATATGAGTCCGGAAACTCTGCCGCTGGCGCTCCCGGTCACTGTGATCATAATAATAATCCAGTCCGGTTTCGCCGATGGCAACCACCCGCGGATGTTCCGCCTCCTTGACCAGCTTGCCCCGGTCCACGTCGGGATGGGCATCGGCTTCATGCGGATGGATCCCGATGCTCGCCCACACGTCCCCTTCCCGCTCGGCAGTCGCGACAATATCGCGCCATTCGCTTTCTCTGGTGGAGATATTGAGCATCGCGCTGACGCCGCTTTCCCGCGCGCGCTCCAGAACTGCGTTCTGATCCTCGATCAGACCTTTATAGTTCAGATGACAGTGGCTATCGACCAGCATATCAGGCTTCCGTATCCTCGCTCAGCAATTCGAGCCGGGGAAAAATTCCGACGGGCTGCGGCAACGCAAGCCCTGGTTCGAGTGGCGTCGCCAGATGCTCGAAATCCCGTGCATTTGCCGATTGCGAAAGCAGATCAAGCATTCTGTCGCAGCTTTCCGGCATTACCCAGCGCAGCATGATCGCCAGCCGCCGGATCGCTTCGGCAGTATGGTATAGAACGGTGTCAGCCCTCGCAGGGTCGGTTTTGCGCAGCGCCCAGGGCGCCTGATCGGCAAAATATATATTGGTGGCGCTTAGCCGCTCGCGGATGGTGTCAAGCGCCTGATCGATCTTGAACAGCCCGCCGGTCATAGCCGCCTCAACGTCGGCAAAGCAGGTGTCGAGCTGACCGAGCAATTGCTGCTCCGCTTCGCTGGGGACGCCCGGTCGCGGCACCTTGCCCTCGCAATTTTTGGCGATCATCGACAGGCTGCGTTGAGCCAAATTTCCAAAATTATTTGCTAGATCGGCATTGGTCTTGGTGACGATGGCGCTGGCCGAATAGGTCCCGTCCTTGCCGAAAACCACATCCGCCAGAAGGAAATACCGCAGCTGGTCGACGCCGAATCGTTCTGCCAGCACCATCGGGTCAACGACATTGCCCACCGACTTTGACATCTTCTCGCCGCGGTTGAGCAGGAAGCCGTGGCCAAAAACCTGTTTCGGCAGCGGCAAGCCGGCGCTCATCAGGAAGGCCGGCCAGTAGACCGCATGAAAGCGAACGATATCCTTGCCAATGAGATGAAGATCCGCTGGCCAGTATTTGGCGAACAAGCCGTCGGTATCGGGATAGCCGACGCCGGTCATATAAGTCGTCAGCGCGTCAACCCAGACATACATTACATGTCCCGGCGATCCCGGAACCGGCACGCCCCAATCAAAACTGGTCCGGGATACGCTGAGATCCCGCAGGCCACCCTCGACAAAGCGCATGACTTCATTGCGCCGGCTATCGGGCTGAATGAATTCGGGATGCTCGGCGTATAATTTCAGCAACCTGTCCTGATATTCTCCGAGTTTGAAGAACCACGTCTCTTCCGCGGTCCATACAACCGGTGTGCCTTGCGGCGAGAGCTTTTCGCCACCCTCCCCTGTTTCCAGCTCGTCTTCTGCATAAAAGGCTTCGTCCCGCACCGAGTACCAGCCTTCATAGCGATCAAGGTAAAGATCGCCCTTGGCTTCCATGGCCTTCCACAGGGCTTTGCTGGCATCATGGTGCGCGGGTTCGGTCGTACGGCGAAAGCCGTCATATCTGATGTTCAATTTGTCGCACATCTCTATGAAATAAGACGACATTTCATCCGCAAGCTTGATCGTTTCTACGCCTGCATCGCGTGCGGTCTGAACCATTTTCAAACCATGCTCGTCGGTTCCGGTTATCAGCCGTACATCGCGTCCGCTCAATCGATAGAAGCGGGCGATGGCATCGGCGGCGATGGCTTCATAGGCGTGGCCAATGTGCGGGCGCCCATTGGGATAGCTAATCGCGGTGGTAATATAAAAGGGTTCAGACATGCCGCCTCTCTTGATGGATTGACCGCGCTTGTAAACAGCCAAAATCTCTATTTTTGTCGCGCGCTGGCCGCAAGTTCGCCCATCAGACTCCCCAACCGGAATATTACGGCCTGGTTATCGAGCGCTTTTGGCAGAGCCGTCGACGCCAAGTCGCTGGCTTCTTTCCATTTTTCAATAGCCTGTAAAGATCCGCCTGCTGCGTTCTGCTTGATTTCATCTGCCATCAGACTCGGCGCGCGTTCCAGAAAAGCTCTGTATCTCGGCGTGGCGGCCTTCAAGGCCAGTTTTCGTGACAATTCGCTCTTCAGCAGGTTATCACCGTCACCGGTCTTGATAATTTCCCGCGCCAGTCGCTCCAGTTCCGCCAGCCCGACTTCGACATATTGCAGAGCGCGCCCGGGCGAGCCTTCCCCGGCCCGAACCAGAGCATCAAGATCTGCGTCGTTCAGGTTTGGCGCCGCATTCTTCAAGATTTCTTGCATCTCGCCATCGCTCAAGGGGTCGAAGCGCAGCATCTGGCACCGCGAACGAATCGTCGGCAACAGGCGATCCGGCATGTGGCTTATCAGAAAGAAAATGGTGTTTTTCGGCGGTTCTTCGAGGTTTTTCAAAATGGCATTCGCGCCTGCACGCTCCAGATCATCGGCTGAATCGATCACCACGACCCGATATTCGGAAATGGAAGCCTGATTTTGAAACAGCGGTTGCAGGGCCCGAATCTGATCGACCTTTATGCTTCGCGCCAGTTCGTGCTCTTCCAGAGAATCGAGGCCATTATCCCGGGCTTTCTTTTCTTCCTTGTCCCCTTTCGGTCCACGGCGAAGCAAACGGAAATCCGGATGGGATCCAGCAGCGAGCAGATGGCCGGCTTCATCGTCCTGGACGGCGGAGAAACTCGCGGGCCGGTTGCGGGAATTCAGCAGAAAATGAGCTGCCTGCTGGGCAAAGCCGGCTTTGCCCAGGCCACGGTCACCAGCGAGTATCCAGGCGTGGTGCAGCATGTCCCGGGCAAGCGACTGGCGGAAGATTTGTTCCGGTTTTTCATGGCCCAGATATGACGTCATGACATCAAGTCGCCAAGATTGTCGATAAGCGTAGTCGTGACCTGTTCGGCGCTCAGCGACGCATCGATGAGGCGGACGCGTTTCGGGTCATCTGCCGCAAACTGTCGGAAATTTGCCATGACTGCCCGATGATAGTTACTGTCCCGACTTCCGATGCGATCGCTATCGCCCCGATCTCTGGCGGCGGCTCTTCTGGAGGCGACATCCTCTGGCAGGTCGAGAATGAAGGTCCGGTCCGGCATCAGACAGTTGCTGCCGAGCTCGTGCATTTCCATGATCTCAGCATCGCTGAGTTCCCCATTCACGCTCTGATAGGCGCGGCTGCTGTCGATGAAGCGATCACAAATGACCCATTCTCCTCTCGCCAGAGCGGGTCGGATCAGTTTTGCGCAATGCTCCGCCCGGGCTGCTGTAAACAGCAGGGCTTCGGTACGAATATCCCACTTGTCCTCGCTACCGGTCAGCAGCAGCTCGCGTATCGTCTCTGCTCCGGGCGTACCGCCGGGTTCCCGCGTCAGCCTTGCAACATAGCCTTTTTTCTCGAGAATATCCGCCAGTGCTGTTGCCTGAGTGGACTTTCCGGTCCCCTCACCGCCTTCCAGGCTGATAAAGCGGCCTCGGGTCACGCCAGGCCGAGCAGGGACTTCAGTCCGGCCCAGACCCTGTCGAAGAAACCGGCTTCTCCGACCTCCTCGCCCGCGACCAGTGGCACCATCTGCTTGCCTGCATCCGCCGTTGTAACCACCAGGGTCGCAATCGGTTGGCCCTTGGCAATCGGCGCCTTGATCGGACCTTGATAGGTCACTTTCATCGATATCTTGCCGTCAGAGGCTTTCGGGATCGTGGCGAAGAGATCCTTGGCGGCGACGAGCGAGACCGACGAACTGTCGCCCAGCTGGACTTCTGCCGTCTGGACCTTCGTGCCCTTGTCAAACAGCTTCTTGGGCTCCCAGGCATTGAAACCCCAGTTCATGAACTTGACCGACTCTTCGATCCGACCGCCATAGCTGTTCAGTCCCGCGAGGACCGATACCAGTCGCCTCCCCTTCTGTTCGGCGGAACCGGTAAAGCCATAGCCAGCCTCTTCGGTATGGCCGGTTTTCAGACCGTCCGCGCCTTTGACCTTGCCCATCAGGGGGTTCCGGTTTGACTGCGTGATGCCATTCCATTCGAACGCATCCTGGCCATAGAAAGCATCGTATAATTTCGGGAAATTATTGACCGTGGCGGATCCGAGCCTGGCAAGGTCTCTGGCTGTAACCAGCGTCTTGCCTTCATCCGGCCAGCCATTGCTGTTGCCGAACCGGCTTTTGGACATGCCAAGCTCCTTGGCCCGCTTGTTCATCAGTCCGACAAAGGCTGGTTCGGTGCCGGCGATACCTTCTGCCAGAACGACACAGGCGTCGTTGCCGGATAAGGTAACGATGCCATGCAGAAGTTCGCGAACGCTAACCTGATCGCCCACACCAAGGAACATCGTGGATCCCTGGTTGTTCCATTTCTTCCAGGTCTCTTCATTGACCCGAAACTTGTCATCCAGGTTGAGCTTACCCTTGTTGATCAGATCAAAAGCAACATAAACGGTCATCATCTTTGCCATCGACGCTGGAGGGATTTGCTTGTCGGCATTCTTCTCGAACAGCACAGCTCCGGACGACAAATCCGTCATGTAGGCGATGGGAGCATCGGTTTCAAAACTGGGTGCCGCAACCACGGCAGATGACAGGACGATGAATGGCAGCGACGCCAGAACAGATTTTTTCATTTAGGCCAAGTTCCTGAAAATTAATTAGCGACTCAAAATCATTGATCCGCCCGTAAAACACGTGCCCCGCTATAGCCGCGCTGCTGCGCCTGTGCCAGCCCTGCCTGTGCTTCCTGTTCGCTGGCGAAGGGGCCGTAGCGCACACGCCATACCGACCGCGTGGGATCGGGCATTACCTTGGCGCCGATTTTTCTGGCCAGCACGTCTGCGCGCGACTTGTTGCTGAATGCGGCCACCTGAACGACATAGGTTCCCGGCAGTCCGCCAACATAATTATTGCCGACACTGTTTTCCGCGGTAACGGGACGCCCTGCCCCTTCCACGATGAATCGCCCGTCGCGCGTTCCTGCCGAAGCTGGCGGCGCGGGGCGTCCGACGGCGGGTACGGGACTGTTGAGCGCTTTTGCCTGGCTGACCGGTGCTGATGGCCGTGGCAGCTTGGCGAGATTTTTGCGCAATATCGAAAGCAGAGAATCCGGTGTCGCAATCCGCTCGGTCACCGCGCCGCCGGCTCGAAGCACAGCCCGTTCCTGTTCATTCGGGTTGACCTTGCGAACCCGGACGCCGGACACGCCGTTGCGGTCGATGCCGAGCTGCCTCGCCGCACCCAGCGACAGGTCGATCAGCCGGTCATTGGCAAATGGACCCCGGTCGTTCACCCGCAGCAAAATCGTGCGCCCGGTATCCAGCGCCGTCACCTCGACATAGGAAGGCAGCGGCAGCGTCTTGTGAGCAGCTGAGATGCCCTGCGGATTGAACATTTCGCCATTGGCGGTCAGATTGCCCGACAGCTCTTCTCCATACCAGCTCGCATAACCGACCTCGTCATAGCTCGCCACGTCCTCCGGCGTATAGGTCGTGCTGCCCACCTTGTAGGGCGAGCCAATCTTTTGTGGATAATCGGATACCGCAGCCTGACCTGCAGGCTTGCCGGTTCCGCCTGGCGGTGGCGGACCCTGGGGAAACTCGCCGAAATCCCTCGACCCGCTGCACCCGGACACTGTCAGAACAGCTGCGGACAGAATTCCTAATTTAACTGCGTATTTCATCCGCCAATAACCCCACTGCAAGTCCGTAAAAATTGGAACAATTATAATCCAGTATGACGCGATAATTACCGGTCAGTAAATAGGCTCGATTGCCGGCACCATCAGGTTCCAGCAAGGTTGCCATGGTCGTGTCCGCAAGCGTCTTTCCCGTTGCCGGCACGACGCCCAGCGCCCGCCATTCCGCCATGCTTTTCCACTGGCTGTGACGGCCAAATACGCGTGGGCAGCGGGTGGGGACAACCTTGCTCGCGACCGAAGAGCGATCGAGCGAGGAAGGCACGCTGACGGCAATGCCCCACGGCTCCCCTCGCCGCCAGCCAGAATGGACAAAATAATTGGCGATGGAGGCGACGGCATCATATTCGCTGCCCCAGATATCGGCATATCCGTCCCCGCTGCCATCCTTTGCCAGCCTCAGATAAACGGAAGGCAGAAACTGCGGCTTGCCCATTGCCCCTGCCCAGCTGCCCTTGAGCGCTGATTGCGGCACTCCATTGTCGATCAGCTTCAGGACGGCCAGCAATTCGGGTTCGAACAGCGCCCGGCGCCTGCCTTCATAGGCTAGGGTCGCCAGGGACCGGGGAATGTCGAAATCGCCCGTATAAGAACCATAATTGGTTTCCTTGCCATAGATGGCCATGATGATCGGACCGGGAACGCCGGTTTCCCGCTCCACATCGATCAGCTTTGCAATCAGCCGGCGATAGGCAGCCTTGCCCTGTTCGATCCGGGCAGGTGTGATATGCCGTTTCTGATAGGGAGCGAAGGGCGGGATGGCGCTGTTCGGGCTCCCCCCCGGCTGCGACTGATCGAGCTCGATCACACGTGGATTGTAGGTCAGGCCGGGCAGGACCTGATCCAGAGTCTGCGCGCTCACGCCCTGTTGCAGAGCTTTCTGGCGCACTTGTAACAGATAGGATTCAAAACTGGAACTGGCCTGGGCCCTGGCCTCCTGCATCGGCGTTGCCGCGCTGATGCTGACAAGTGCAAGCGCGCTGCAGGCTATGGCGGTCATGATACGCATGATTACTTCCCTTTCGTGATGCTGTTGTCGCACAAAGCGAGTCGCAGGGGAATCCCTAAATATCCCGCATCCGCCACCGCTTGACCCGAAAGCCGCCATAGCCACGATTTTGAGAGGCGATTCTTCGCATCTATAAAATGTTTTGCGCTTTCAAATCGGGAACGCTAGGACGCTGGCGACCCGGCTTATTGAGCCATGCGGACAGGTGGCAGAGTGGTCGAATGCAGCGGTCTTGAAAACCGCCGAGGGTGCAAGCTCTCCGTGGGTTCGAATCCCACCCTGTCCGCCA
>CAWUKF010000044.1:0-12608 GCA_963922745.1 uncultured Sphingomonadales bacterium | reverse complement strand
GTCGGAGAGTCTCGAACTCTCACGGGTGTTACCCCACAGCGACCTCAACGCTGCGCGTCTACCAATCCGCCACGACCGCACGCCTTGGATGGTGAGAGCCGTTTAGCTAAAGTCGTGCGGGTTGTGAAGAGGCAATCGGAAACAAAAATACCCCGGCGCGCAACGACGCCGGGGATGGCGACCGCACGATCATCGTCACCGCGACGCGCACTCAGCTGCCGGTCAGCGCGCTGCCGATTACCGTCGATGTCATCGACAGCGCACAGCTGGCCGACCAGATTTCCATCAGCGGTTCTACGGTCGATGCGATATCGGCGCTGGCACCGTCCTTTTCTCCGACCCGCCAGAAGCTCAGCGGAGCGGGGGAAAGCCTGCGCGGCCGTTCACCGCTGTTCGCGATCAACGGCGTGCCGCAATCTACCCCGATCCGCGACGGTTCGCGTGACGGCTACACGATTGATCCGTTCTTCGTCGACCGGATCGAGCTGATCTACGGTTCGAACGCGCTGCAGGGCATTGGAGCCACTGGCGGTGTGGTCAATCAGGTATTGGTCGGCGCACCCTCCGAGGATGGCCTGAGCGGCCGGGTGTTGCTGCAGGGCTCGGGCGGCGACAATTTTCAGGGTGAGGGGCTCAGCGGCAAGGTCGGTGGGCTGGTCAATTATCGCGCGGGCGCGTTTGACGCGAGCCTCGGCGCGACTGTGGAACGGCGCGGGATCTTTTTTGACGGCCACGGCAACCGCATTGGTGTCGATGGCACCCAGGGCGATATCCAGGACAGCGACAGCTGGTCTATATTCGGCCGCCTCGGCTATCAGCTGTCGGACAGCGCCCGGCTCGAACTGGTCGCCAACCGTTTCAGTCTTGAGGGCAATGCCAATTATGTCAGCGTCAGCGGCAATCGCGCGGCCGGTATTCCGTCGACCTCGGTGCGCGGTTCCACACCGGGCGCCCCGCCATCCAACCGCAACGAACTGGTATCGCTGTCGCTCACCGATGATGATCTCGGTGGCGGGACTTTCACGTTGCAGGCCTTTTTCAACCGGTCGCGCGACGTGTTCGGCGGCGGCGTTTTTGACACCTTCCAGGATCCTGCCATCGACCCGACCGGCAATCTGTTCGAACAGTCTGCCAACCGCTCGCGCAAGATCGGCGGCAAGGTCACCTATGAACGCGAAATCCTCCGCGATCTGACCGTGACGGCCGGTTTCGACACGCTGTTCGACAGCACCGAACAAATTCTGGTCCAGACCGATCGGGCCTGGGTACCAGAAACCCAATTCCGCAGCCTTGCGCCCTTCGGGCAGGTCAATCTTGGTCTGTTCGACCGGTTGGTAACACTGGCCGGCGGCGTCCGCTGGGAAAATGTCCAGCTGAAGGTGGACGATTTCACCACCATCGCCAGTGCCGGCAGTACCGCCGTGTCCGGCGGCAGTCCCGAATTTGACAAATGGCTGCCCAACGCCGGCATCATCATCGAGCCGGTCCGCGGCATTCGCGCCTATGGCAGCTATTCGAAAGGCTATACCGTGCCCGATGTCGGCCGGATATTGCGCGGGATCACGACTCCGGGCGTGAACATCGACAATTTTCTCGACGTCACTCCGATCATTTCCGACAACCGCGAACTCGGTCTGGAGGTCAAGCGCGGACCGCTGGATGCCAGCGTGACCTATTTCTGGTCGTCGAGCGATTTCGGCCAGCGGCTGGTGCTCAATGCCGACGGCATTTTTGACGTGCGCCGCGAGGCGGTCGAGATCGAGGGGCTGGAAATCAACCTCGGTGTCGCAACGCCATTGCCGGGCCTGAAGCTGGGCGTCGGCTACAGCAATCTCAGCGGCAGGGTGGACACCGATGGCGATGGCGCGGTCGATGATGATCTCGACGGCAGCAATATCTCGCCCGACCGGCTCAACCTCTCGGCCGACTATAGCAGCGGCCCTTTCTCCGTGCGCGTGCAGGGCCAATATTATCTGTCCCGTCGCTTCGAGGGCCAGCCGGCCAGCGCCGATTTTGAAGGCTATACGATCGTGAATGCGCTCGTGCGCTACGATACCGGCTTCGGCGCGCTCAGCCTCGCCGCCCAGAATCTGTTCGACGAATATTATGTCAGCTATGACAGTGATACCGTCCGCACCACCGACAGTGACCGGTTCTTTGCCGGTCGGGGACGCACGATCACGCTGGGGTGGGACTGGCGCTTCTGATGCGGCTGCTGGCCTGGCTGCACCGCTGGACCGGCGGCCTGATCGGGTTGCTCCTCGCCTTGCTGGGGGCAACCGGAACCCTGCTGCTCTGGAAAGAGCAATATCTGGGACTGACGCTGGGCGGAGGCAATGCGGAACCGGTATCCGGCGCTGCCCACTATGCCGCCATCACCGGCAATATGCTGGAATCGGCCTCGGCCACGCCGCGCAATATCATCTTCGCGCATGACGGCTTTGCGCTGAACAGCCTGTCCGATACCGACGGCGGCGGCTTCTATGCGGACCAGTCAGGTCAGTTTCTGGCGGGGTGGAGCTCATCCTGGGACAGGCCGGAGACCTTTCTCTTCGACCTGCATCATCATTTGCTGATCGGCGAAACGGGGGAGCTGTTCACCGGCATCGCCGGGCTGATTGGCCTCGCTTTTGTGGTCACCGGCCTGATCCTGTGGTGGCGCACCCGGAAGACCTTCAAGCTGCGCCTCTGGCCGGCGCGCATGACCCGCAGCGCCATCATTCGCCAACATCGCGATCTCGGAACGGTGATGGCGCCGCTGCTTGTCCTGACCATGCTGGCCGGGGTCATGTTGACCCTGCGGCCCGTCGCCTATTTCCTGCTCTCACCCCTTTCATCGACAGAGGACATACAGGCCGCGACCGCGCCGCCACAGGTGAAGGGCGGATCGGCGGACAACATCGACTGGGCGAGCATCTATCGCACCGCCGAACAGCGCTTCCCACAGGCAGAACTACGCATCGCCAGCTTCCCTCGAGCGCCGGGTGACCTGGTCGCACTCAGAATGAAACAGCCGTCGGAATGGCTGCCCAATGGTCGCACTTTGCTGTGGTTCGATCCGGCGACCGCGCGGCTGGTCGACTCCCGCGACGCCAACCGGCATCCGGTCGGGCTAAAGGCCTTCAATCTCGCTTATCCGCTGCACGCTGCAAAGGTCGGCGGATGGGCGTATAAACTGCTGCAGACGCTTACCGGCCTGACCCTCACGTTGCTCGGCAGTCTCGCCGTATGGAGCTTCTGGCTTCGGCGCAAAAGCAGGTAAGCGCAACCGTCAGGCGCCGCGGCTCCTCGGGCAAAATGCTACAGCAAAAACGGCCAGAGAGCGGTGGTGGAAAGAGCAAGACTGCCACCCATAATGGCTCCCGCAAGCAGCCGGCTGCCGTGCAATCGGGTCCACAGCAGAAACCCGGTGATGCTCATGGCAACGAGCGCTCCCGCTATCGTGTCCATCAACAGGACCCACGCCAGGCCCACGCCAGAGCCCTTGTGCAGATTTTTCAGAAAGCCCCAGATATTCTGGCTGGTTTGCCTGACCGACACGCTGGCGGAACCCTTCACATGCTCGACGGTCAGACGGCCATTCGTGTGGTTGAAGCTCAATTCCCATTTTTTTGCTTCCGCGCGCTCCTTGCCCAAGAACCGTTTGGCCGATTGTTGGCCCTTGTTCTCTCCCTTGCGGGGGCCCTTGCCTCGCGGCGGGCGTGGTTCGCTCTGCAGGGAAAATTCGGCCTGGGCCCATTTGCCCAGAGCGGCTTCGTCCCTGATCGACCCGGCCGGGACGGCAATATCCATCGCCGTCACTTCGATGGGTTCGCCGGTTTCGATTTTCCATATGCTGCGGTGATTGAGCAATATCCCGCTCACCCCCAGCATCAAAAAGAGCAACGCCCCCCAAAAGCCCGTCCACGCGTGGGTGCGTTTCAGCCAGCGGATCGCAGCACCCCGCTGCCATTGGCGCGGGACGAACAGCAGTCCGGACTGGTTCCTTTTTTTCGTCGACATGGATTTCGCCGTCATAAATCCGCCCATTTCCGCAACAAGTTATGAAAAGTCGAGGTGAGGCCCAGCACGCTGGGATGCTTGTCGCCCAATTCTTGCCGGGCGAGGGTGATCGACTGGTCGAACCGGTAGAGCAGCGCGCGATTGCTGTCATCGCGCACCATCGACTGGGTCCAGAAGAATGATGCCCAGCGGCTGCCCCGCGTAATCGGTTCGACCCGGTGCAGGCTGTCGGCGGGATAAAGGACCAAGTCACCCGCAGCCAGTTTCACCCGCTGTTCGCCATAATGATCCTCAATGACCAGCTCGCCGCCATCATAATCCTCCGGATCGGTCAGGAACAGGGTGGAGGAAAGGTCCGTCCGGATCCGCTGCCGCGCCGATCCGATATAGCGGATCGCATTGTCGACATGGCTCTCAAAGCCCATGCCTTCGTCATAGCGGTTGAACAACGGCGGGAAGACGCGGTGGGGCAGGGCGGCCGCGTTGAACATCGCGTTGCTGCCCAGTGCCCGCAAGATGATCTCGCCCAGGGCTTTCGCTTCCGGCGCATCCTCGGGCACTTGCAGATTGTTCTTCGCCAGCGCCGCTTGCGCGCCGGACGTCACATTCCCGTCCACCCATTCTGTTTCGGCAAGAGTCTTGCAAAGATGTCGTACCTCTTCAGGGTTCAGGACGGACGGGATATGTAACAGCATTGGATGCCTTTCTTCTTGGAATCGCTAGCTCAGAAAGATACGCCAAAGCTTGCCAGGAAGGACCGGCCAGCGGCAGGAACAACACGGCTGCTGTTCACTTGCGAATAATAGAGCTTGTTGGTCAGATTATAACCGTTAATCGCAATGCGATATTTGCCAAAATCATAGGCCAGCAGCCCGTCGACCGCCACATAGGATGGCGTGACCTGCGTATTTTCGCTGTTGAGGAATACCTTCGACTGGTAATTGCCGCCAACGCCAATCTCTAGGCCCTTCAGACTGCCTGCCACCGGCTTATAGGCCGCCCACAGACTGGCGGAATGTTTCGGCACATAGCGAACCTGCCGTCCGATCGCTGCGGTATCCAGGTCGCCGGAGCGGGTGAAGGCTTCCGTGATCTCCGCATCGACATAGGAATAGTTCAGTGTCAGCAGTAGATCCGACGTTACCGCGCCGCTGGCACCCAGTTCAAATCCGCGCAGGCGCTGTTTCGGCTCGCTCGAAACGACCGTGACATTGGAAATTGGATCGACTTCTCGCGCATTGTCGCGGTTGATCTGATAGATCGCACTTTGCACCAGCAACTTGTCACCGAACAGATTCAATTTTACGCCCAGATCGAATGTTTCGGTCGTCTCGGGATCGAGATCATTTCTGTCGATACCGCCATTTTCCGCAGGCGTTGACAGGCTGCCATTGCTGAGTGAATTGCCCGGCGGGACCGCAGCCTTGCTGTACGACAGATACACGCTTGCATTGTCTGATGGCTCCCAGATGATGGACGCCTTCGGGCTCCACAAATCACTCGTGGCTTCCGCCTGGGTGAAGCAGCTCGTAAAGCTGCCGGTGGCGCCGTTGCACGACGTCAGCGCCTCTCCGCGGCTACCCGTCAGGTCAATCGTATCTTGCTTGCTTTTGAAATGCTGATAGCGCACGCCGGCGTTGATCGACAGTTGCGGTGTCAGCCACAAACGCTCGTCAACGAACAGCGAGATGTCGGTCGCTTCTGAATCGCGGAACCGGTAGACCGCCGATGGATAGACAGGCGCTCCCACCGCTGACGGGGTGAACAGAGGCCGGGACACGGAGTCTGCCGGGCGCTGGGTATCGGACCGCTTGTTGGTCTGGTAGGAAACGTCCCAGCCAAGGATCAGCTCATTGCGCAGCCCGCCCAGGGGCTTTTCAATCAATGCGGTGGAGACATTCTGAATCCCGCGTGTCGTCTGGTCCTGAAGGCCGCGCGCACTGGCCGAAACGGTCGGTACGGTCAGCGGATCGCCATCCAGCAAGGCGTCCCCGCATTCATCATTGCAACTGGTCGGCGTCTGCCGGAATTGGCGAGTATATACGCCAACCTTGGTGTCGCTGGTCAGGCTGATCCAGTCATTGGCCCGATGGGCAAAGCGCGCTGTCAGCGTGTTGACCGTGACCTTGTCGCGGTCCGCAGCAAAGCCATAAAAGTTGGAGCGCGGCACCCCGAATTCCGGCGCGGGCCGTTCGATATCGGTCGGATCGCTGGTCCGGATGATCGGCACACCATAATCCACGCGCTTGTCTTCATCCTGATGGAAAAAGATCAGGTCGAAATTCGTGTCATTTCCGATCCCGAAGCCCGCTGCCGCAGCAAAACCAAAACGATTGGAATAGATATCATCGCGGTCTGCCGTATCGGCCGTATGCCCCATGATGTTGATCCGGATGCCGCTGCTGTCGCTCAGCGCCAGATTGGCATCCGCCGTCCCGCGCAGATAATCGTCCGTTCCGCCACCGATATTGAAGCTGAACCGGTCTTCGGCAAGAGCGCGCTTCGACTGGGTGTTTATCGCCCCGCCGGACACGCCGCGTCCCAATGCCGTGGAGGACGATCCTTTCAGAACCTGCACCGATTCATAATTGAATGCATCGCGGGTAAAGGCGCCAAAATCCCTGAGGCCATCGGTGAATATATCGTCGCGTGCTGCCTGACCCCGAATGAAGAACTGGTCACCATTGACCGTGCCCCCTTCGCCGACCGCGGTTGTTACGCCTGCCACATTGCGCAGGGCATCGGCGAGCGTTGTCGCTTGCCGGTCATCCAGAACTTCTCTGTTCACGATATTGATGGTCTGCGGTGCGTCAATCAGGGGGCCCCGCATGGTCGCGAGATCAATCTCTTCGCCTCTGCCAATGACGACAATCTGTCCATCTGCGGCTTCGTCAGCCCCAGCAGCCTCGGTAGCAAAAGCGGTACCGGGTGCCGCCATCAACATGGCGGCGGCGATTGAACCGGTGCCGAAAGCGGCGCGGCGAGAGACTTTAGAATCAGACACAAATATTCCCCATCAGTTAAAGACAGGGCTTCGCTATTGATAATCATTATCATTGTCAATAGCGGGCGGTCATTTGTTGATGAAATAGCATTCGTCAGCCAGATCGACCGTCCGCACGGCGATCATAAAATGCAAAAAGCCCGGAGCAATCGCTTGCCCCGGGCCTTTGTTTTCCAGTCTGATCGCGAGGATCAGCTCGAATAATACATGTCGAACTCGACCGGGCTCGGTGTGGTTTCCCAGCGGCTGACCTCTTCCCACTTCAATTCGGCATAGGCGTCGATCTGGTCCTTCGAGAACACGTCGCCCTTGAGCAGGAATTCGTGATCGGCTTCCAGCGCTTCCAGCGCCTCGCGCAGCGAACCGCAGACCGTCGGAACCTCGGCCAGCTCTGCCGGTGGCAGGTCATAGAGATTCTTGTCCATCGCCTCGCCGGGATGGATCTTGTTCTCAATGCCGTCGAGACCCGCCATCAGCAAGGCCGCCGAGGACAGATAGGGGTTGGCAAGCGGATCGGGGAAACGGAACTCGACGCGCTTCGCCTTGTCGCCCGCGCCGTAAGGAATACGGCAGGACGCGGAGCGGTTACGGCTCGAGTAAGCGAGCAAAACCGGTGCTTCAAAGCCCGGCACCAGCCGCTTGTAGCTGTTGGTGGTCGGGTTGGAGAAGGCGTTGATCGCCTTGGCATGTTTGATCACGCCGCCAATATAATGGAGGCACATTTCGGACAGGCCGGCATATTCATTGCCCGCGAACAAAGGCTTGCCGTCCTTCCAGATCGACATGTGGGTGTGCATGCCGCTGCCATTGTCGTCCTTGATTGGCTTCGGCATGAAGGTCGCGGTCTTGCCATAGGCATGGGCGACCTGCTGCACGACATATTTATAGACCTGAACCCGGTCGGCGGTCTGGGTCAGCGTGCCGAAGGTGATGCCCAGCTCGTGCTGCGCCGACGCCACTTCGTGGTGATGCTTGTCCATCGGCAGGCCCATTTCCAGCATCGTCGCAACCATCTCGCCGCGAATGTCCATGCAGCTGTCGACCGGGGCAACCGGGAAATAGCCGCCCTTGGCGCGGGGACGATGGCCCATGTTGCCGACGTCATAGTCGCGGCCGCTGTTGGTTGGCAGTTCGATATCGTCGATGCGGAAGCCGGACCGGTCATAGCCATTCTCGAACTTGACGTCGTCGAACATGAAAAATTCGGGTTCCGGTCCGACAAAGACCGTGTCGCCGATGCCGGTCGACTTCAGATAGGCTTCGGCGCGGACTGCGGTGGAACGCGGGTCACGGCTGTACAGCGATCCGTCGCCGGGCTCGACGATATTGCAGACCAGGACCATCATCGGCGTCGCCGAGAACGGGTCCATGTAGACCGCGTCCAGATCGGGGCGCAGGATCATGTCGGATTCGTTGATCGCCTTCCAGCCCTCGATCGAGCTGCCGTCGAACATGAAGCCCTCTTCCAGCACGTCCTCGTCAATGACTCCGGCGCACATCGACAGATGCTGCCACTTGCCGCGAGGGTCGGTGAAGCGGACATCGACCCACTCGATCTCCTCGTCCTTGATCATCTTGATAATATCGGATGCTGAATTGGCCATTATTTATCCCTTGGTGTTGATATGTTTGGGTTGGTTACGAAAAAAAATCAGATGGCGTCGTTGTCGCGCTCTCCGGTGCGGATGCGCAGCGCGGCCTCGACGGGAATGACGAAAATTTTGCCGTCGCCGATGCGGCCGGTCTGTGCAGCGGCGGAAATCGCCTCGACGGTGCGGTCGGCCATGCTGTCCTCGACCACCACTTCCAGCTTCACCTTGGGCAGGAAATCGACGACATATTCGGCCCCGCGATACAGTTCGGTATGGCCTTTCTGTCGGCCAAACCCCTTTGCCTCGGTAACGGTGATCCCGGACACGCCGACTTCGTGCAGGGCTTCCTTCACCTCATCGAGCTTGAAAGGTTTGATTATCGCTTCGATTTTTTTCATTTTAATCCGTCCCTGTGTACCTCTGTCTCGGCCACTCCGCTTGCGCAACAGGAGCAGGCCTCAACCGGGCACAATTGCCCGATACCATTCAATTACCATGCCAGAATCGATTCGCGAACAGAATCACCGGAATGCGTGACTGTATTGCTAATGGCTATTCGACCGGCTGACAATGGCGCTCAAAAAACAGGCATTTGCTCGGGCAAATGACCATTATTTGGGCAGTGAGACGCTACCCGCACGCCATCCCCGGATTAACGCGCCATCGGCGCCGTCATCTCGGGCAGATGTTCCTTGGTCCAGTTCGAGCGGTTGACCACATAATGGCGGATATTTTCCACCTGATCCGGGCTCAGCTGCGAGGCAAAGCCGACCATGCCGTGCTGCTTGAGCGCGCCGCCGGTGACCACCGAGGCCCAGGCGTCCTTGTCGCCCAGCACGCCGCTGATCCTGAGGTCCGGGGTAAAGCCGTTGCCGACCGCGCTGTCGCCGTGGCAGACGATGCAGTTGCGGCCGTAAAGCCCCTTGCCGGCGGCAATCTGTTCCGGCGTGCCGGTCTGCACCGGTGGATCCCAGACGATTTCTCCCTTGTCGAGCAGCGGCGGCAATTTCGTCTTGCCGTTCAGTTTCAGCACCACCAGCCGCGGGATATTGGGGACCTGCCGGGTCACGCCGCCGGCGACCCCGGCGACCAGCGGAAAGGCGCCGCCCTTGCTGGTCAGAAAGGCGATATATTGCACGCCGTCGACGACATAGGTGGACGGCGCGCTGACGATTCCCGACTGCATCGGCAGCCGCAGCAGCTCCTTGCCCTTGTCGGCCGAATAGGCCTTGAAGAAACCGGTGCTGGTGCCCTGGAACACCAGGTTGCCAGCCGTGGTCATCGTGCCGCCGTTCCACGCCGCGGGATAGTCGAAGCTCCATTGCACCTTGCCGGTCTTCGGGTTGAACGCGACCAGCTTGCCGGTGGTTGCGGCGATCGCCGCCTTGTAGATATCCTTGTCGTCGGGCAGCTGCGCAATCGACCAGCCGACGCCGACGTTGAAGCCAAGACGCTGCCGCTTCTTGTCGATCTCGGAGACCGGTACTTCATAGCCCTGCGGAATCTGCTGCGCCGGGATATAGACCAGCCCGGTGTTCGGATTGTAGCTCATCGGGTGCCAGTTGTGCGCCCCGAGTGCGCCGGGGATCGCGACAAATGGCTTGCCGGTCTTGTAGAAGCGGGCGTCGGGATTCTCGATCGGCCGGCCCGTCTTCATGTCATAGCCGGTCGCCCAGTTGATCCCCTCGACAAAGGGCTCGGCGCTGATCAGCGTGCCGTCGAGCCGGTCGATGACGAAGAAAAAGCCGTTTTTTGGCGCGTGGTAGAGCACCTTGCGCATCTTGCCGTCGATCGGCATCTCGGCCTGGATGATATGCTGGGTCGCGGTATAGTCCCAGCTTTCCGCCGGGGTTTCCTGATAGTGCCAGAGATATTTGCCGGTATCGGGATTGACCGCGACGATCGAGGAGAGGAACAGATTGTCGCCCTCGCCGCCGGAGCGCAGCCCGTGGTTCCACGGATTGCCGTTGCCGACGCCGAAATAGAGCTGGTCGAGATCCTCGTCATAGACGATGCTGTCCCAGACCGTGCCGCCGCCGCCGGATTCCCGCCAGTTGCCCCCATCGCCCCAGGTGGCGTTGGCCGCCTTGGCGAATATCTCGTCGCTCGCCGCGCCGTCCGGTTTTCCTTCCGGATTGGGCACGGTGTAAAAGCGCCATTTCAGATTGCCGTCATTCGAGTCGTAAGCCGAGACATAGCCGCGCACACCGAATTCGGCGCCGCCATTGCCGATGATCACCATATTCTTGACCACCCGCGGCGCGCCGGTGATCGTGTAGGGCTTGCTGTTGTCGGTGGTCTGGGTTTCCCACAGGCGTGCGCCGGTATTGGCGTCGAGCGCAATCAGCCGGCCGTCAATGGTGCCGAAAAACAATTTGCCGCGGTTGAACGCGACGCCGCGGTTGACCACGTCGCAACAGGCATCGACCGCCTTGGCACCGTCGACCGCAGGGTCATAGGACCACAGTTCCTCGCCGGTCTTGGCGTCATAGGCAAAGACCTTCGACCAGGCGGTGGAGATATAGAGCTTGCCGTCGACCTCGATCGGCGTCGCTTCCTGGCCGCGCGCATCGGGCAGGTCCTTGAACCAGGCGATGCCGAGTTTGTCGACGTTGCTGTCATTGATCTGGGTTAGCGGGCTGTAGCGCTGTTCCTTGGCGTCAAAGCCGATATTGCTCCAGTCGGATTCGACCACCGTATCGGTGGCTTGCGGTGCGCTGGTCTGGCTCTCGCACGCCACCAGCATCAACGGCATCAATAACAAACCCAACCTGCGCATCACCCGTCTCCCAAATCCGCCGGACGGTAGGCCGTCCGTGCAGTTTAACTGACTAGCTAAATTGGGGGCGGCAGGTCAAGGGTTATAGCGGTCGCGAGGAGAGAAGGGTGGCGCTCGGAGCTGCCTGACCGTGCCGCCTCAGCGCGGCTTCTTCGCAATGGTCGCGTTGAAGTCGGGATCTTTCTTCGCCACCCAGTCGACGAACTTGCGCACCGCCGGATCGGCGAGCAGACCCTCGACATCCATGCCGTGGCGTTGCAGCTCGCTGTTTGTGAACTGGGTGATCAGCATTTTCTGGCAGATCGGATGCATCGCCACCACCTCGCGCCCGCCCCGGCTTTTCGGTATCGGATGGTGCCAGACGATCGTCTCGCCGGTCGGCCGCCCGCACAGCCAGCAGGGAAGCGGCACCGGCGCCTCCCGCTCGTCGTCTTGCGGCTCTTGGTAGCCGCCATGTTTCGAATGTTTGCGAGCCATGGGGTTGCGCCTGTGCTGTCTGGAATGAACCATTCGTCTAGGCCGCTGCCGGCAGGATAGCCAGACAAAGCTGGGACTCCATATTCCGCGTTCCTGGCCTCGGCCCCCCGGAGCAAGCCGGGCGATCATCATCAACCGTCGCGGGATTACTCCACGGGCGCCGCCACCGCCACCGCCTTCGCCGCGATACTGACCTGCACCGGCGTCCGCGCCAGCACCTCGCCATCGGTCGATATCCTGAGCTTCGGCACCGTTTCCAGCCGGAAGGATTGCTCCGTGAACTCCCGCGTATTGGCGTCCCGGTCGCGCAGCTTCAACGCCTTGGCATACCAGTCCCAGCCGAGCGTCAGCTTGCTCTTCCCGATCACCGCCTGGATCAGGATCTGGCCGCTGTCGATTTCCGCATTGTCGGACAGTTCCAGGCCGCCGTGATAGGATCCGTTCAGGATCCGCACCTCGGTCGACCATAGCCGGTGGGTCTGGCTGCCGTCGTTCAGGATCAGCCGGAACGGCCGGAACTTGACCATGCATTTCATCGCCCAGAGCAGATAGCCGAACCGCCCGAGATAGCGCTTCAGTTTCGGCGGAACCGTTTCCCCGATGATCGGCGAGACGCCCAGCGAGGCGGCGTTGACGAAATAATCATCGTCGATCATCCCCAGATCGATCGGCTTGCGCCGCCCGTTGGCGATCACGCCGATCGCACCGTCCAGATCGAGCGGCACGCCCAGCGTCCGCGCCGAGCTGTTGGCGG